>CAZFLF010000051.1:0-14206 GCA_964519825.1 uncultured Pirellulaceae bacterium
CGAGGTCCGGACCAGTCCTGCTCCAAAATGGTGCTGCCAGATGCGATTGACCATGACGCGAGCGGTGAGCGGATGATCGGGCTGCGTCAGCCAACGGGCCAGTTCGCGGCGGCCACTTCCCTCTCGAATTTTTGGCTGGTCGCGGCCGGCCAGAACCTCGGGAAAGCCGCGGGGCACCGTCTCGCCAGGGTTCGCGGGATTGCCGCGGATATAGACCTGGGCGTCGTGGAAACCCTCGTGCTTGGTTCCGGGCGGGCCGCCGTCCTGAACGACGACGGCGCGCGGAATGTCGACAGCCGGTTGTTTCTTGAGCGATTCCAATTCGTCGCGTTGGGCCGCAAGTTTTTCCCGCACGTCCATGGAAAGTGCCTGAAAACGGTCTGCCGCGGCGATCCAGTAGGGGCCTCGCGCCGACAGTAACTCGTCGTAGAGATCAGACGTTGGATCGCTGATCGCCGCCTGTTTGTCGGGAGGAGCGAACCAACGAGTCCGCAATTCGGCCTCGACTCGAACTCGGGCCGCTTCGTCGAGCGGAGTGGAATAAACTCGCAATTCACACAGGTCGCCGCGAAACAGCTGACCGGCACCCGATCCTGGGCCGCCGATCCGCAGGGTGACAATCGCCGGATCGGACGAGACCGCGTCGATGGCCTTGTTGGTGCCGATCGCCTCGCCGTTGCAAAACAGGGCTACCCCGCTTTTGCCCCACGTGAGGCTGATCATTTGGAATTCCAAACTGACCGGAGACGGTGCGACGATGTCGCCGTTCGCTCCGGCCCGGCGCACAATCGCATGCAGGCCGCCGCCCGCCGTAGGCATCAAACCGACTCCGTGTTGTCCGATCGCCGAATCCTCCCAGCCGATCAGTCGTGTTCCGGCGGAATGGGACGGGTCGGGGCGGAAGACAGCCAACAGCGTTCCGGTCGGGGGAACGCTGTGCGGTGCCTGCAACACGGCTTCGCCGTCAAATCGGATCACAGGGCGCGGATGCCCATGAATCGTCGCAGTGGCGATCACGGGAGAAAGCTTGTCCTTAACCCCAGTTGCATCGTCGGAGATGGAGGCACGGTCGGGCCACAGCGTGACCTGGCCGGTTGCATTGGTCACGATGCGGCGATCGTCGGCCCGGAATTGCAGAATCTCAGCCGCCACCAGCGACTGGGCCACCGAGTCGCTCGTCGCGGTCGCACGGCGTTCCGCGGCGATCGTCGACAGCTTCTTCACCACTTCCTCCGCCAATTGTTCACTTGCCGCTCGGTCGGTTTCGGCCAACAGCCGCAGCAAAGCCGTGGGTGGTGGTTGCTGACTAACGAATTTCACCCATCGCTCGAGCGTTGACGCATCGAGCTGGCGGGCTGCGGCGAACTCTGTCAGCGCCGGCGAACTCGTGCCGCGCATCGCCTGGTGGAATTCCACTGCCGCCGCCAAGTTGCGCGGCGTCGCGGTGACCACCTGCCGCTCCAGATGCGCCAGATACTCCTGGTCGGCGGCGACTTGGACGACCTGCGACAGTTCCGCCAGCCGCTGCTTGTCGCGTTCCGCCCGGGTGTGGATCGCCTGTAGTTCGGAAGCTGGCAAGAGGGGCACGCGGACCAGCGGCGTGTTGCCCGCAATGGGACCGGGAATTAGCCGCGTGCTGAAAAAGATTCCGGCCAGGGCGTAATAGTCTTTGGTGGAAATGGGATCGAACTTGTGATCGTGACAGCGTGCACACGCCAGGGTGAGCCCGAGGAACGCCCGCCCCACGACGTCGATCTGGTCATTGACGTAGTCGGCGATCATCTGTTGCTTGTCGACGTCACCGGGAACGAAATCAGCGATGGCGAGCATCCCGGTGGCCACGAGCGCCTCGGCGTCGATCCGGGTCGGGTCGGTGGGCTGCATCAGATCTCCGGCAATTTGCCGCGTCACGAATTCGTCGTACGGAAGATCCCGATTGAAGGCGGCGACAACCCAGTCGCGATACCGCCACGCGTCGCGGAAGTCGCTCTCAATCGGCAATTGAATCAGATCTCGCGCATCGGCGTAGCGGACGACGTCCAGCCAGTGTCGGCCCCATCGTTCGCCGTAAGCGGGCGAGGTCAGCAGCCGGTCGACGACCTTCGCCAAGGCATCGGGCGAATCGTCATCGAGAAACGCCTGAATCTCGTCGACGGTGGGAGGCAGCCCGGTCAGATCGAAGTGGATCCGGCGGAGGAGCGTGCGTTTGTTGGCGGGGCGGGCGGGGAGGATGCCCGCCGCGTCCAGCTTGAGTCGGATGAAAGCATCGATGCTCGTCTGCACCCACGCCTTATCTGGAACATCTGGCGGTGTTGCTTCACGCATCGGCTCGAACGACCAATGCTTCGCGGTCTCCAGCTTGGCCGTCTTCGTCGGCCAGACCGCTCCCGCTTGGATCCACGCGACGAAGTCTGCAATTTGATCAGTCCGCAGGGCCTGCTCGTTCTCCGGCGGCATCGCGGAGACGCCTTTCTGCCGCCGAATCGCGCGGATGAGCAAACTTTCTTCTGGCTTCCCCGGCACAATCGCCGGCCCGGATTCGCCCCCTTTGAGCAGCGCCCCAAACGAATCGACTCGCAAATCTCCGGACGTTTTCTTGTCGCCGTGGCAACGAGAACACGTCCCAGCCAACACCGGCCGAATCTTGGTCTCGAAGTCGTCTTCGCGTTCGTCAGCGCGCACGGACCAGTCGCTGATCGCCAGCAGACTCGCAAAGAGCATCACGCCAGCGCCGGTCAGTTGATTCATAGTCGTTGCTCCAGTTTCCGTGCATCATTATTACTCGATTCACCGAAAGAGATACGGGAAAGGGAGGAGAACCGCGGATAACGCAGATGGCGCGGATATGAATGAACGCAACGAGGCGCTCACCGCGTGAACTGCCACCTTTACAGTCCCCTTGAAATAGGTATGCTACTGCGACGTGACTAACAGCGGAAAACCGAACTGAGTAGAACTGCGGATGACGCGAATCACACGGATAGGACACAGATAAGACACACGAATAAGAAATGAATTCCGTGATCACTATTTTCCCATCCGCGCTATCTGCGAAATCCGCGGTTAAAGATCCGGAAATCCGCGGTTAAAGATCCGGAAATCCGCGGTCCATTCCCATGCTCCACGAAGAAATAACCAGAGACATCATCGGCGCGGCGATGGCTGTGTTGAACGAACTCAAACCGGGGTTGGGCGAGAAACTTTACGAGAACGCGCTCGTCATCGAGTTGGGCACACGCGGGCACACCATCGAACAGCAACGCGAGTATCCGGTTCATTATCGCGGCCACTTCATCGGCAAGCTGATTCCCGACCTCATTGTGGACAGCAAAGTCATCACCGATCCGAAAGTCGTCACCGCTTTCAACGACACCCATGTCGCGCAGATGCTCGGTTACCTAAACATCACCGGCCTGCAAGTGGCGCTCCTCCTGACCTTCAAAGAATCCAAACTCGCTTGGAATCGGATAGTGAACGAATGCAGACACAAAACCGCGGATGGCGCGGATCACACGGATAAGACACACGACTAAGAAATGGAGTCCGTGATCTCTATTTCCCCATCCGCGCTATCTGCGTAATCCGCGGTTAATATTGTGCGGGCTGAATGGCCCGGTTAATCTCGCGAGGGACGAGGTTGGCCACGCGCCGCGAATTGCCTTCAGGAAAAATCGCCATGAATTCGATGGGTACTTTGATCACTGTAGTCTGTCTCATGTGGAGCTCGCTGGTCTTTGGTCAGGCTCCCGATTCGCCAGCGAAGGCCGGGGCCAGGGCTCAAAAAGCCAAAGGGAAAGCCAAGCGACCGACGGCGGTCGGGCCGGCGATCAAGGGGAATAAGGCGACGCCAATTGACCGCATCAAAGCGATCCCAGGCTTTCAGGTCGAGCTGCTGTATTCGGTACCGGGAGTCGATCAAGGTTCGTGGGTGAATCTGTGTGTCGACAACAAGCAGCGCATCCTGGTCAGCGACCAGTACGGCGGGCTGTATCGGTTCTCCGCGCCGCAGCCGGGACAGCCGCTTGATCCGCAGAGCATCCAAAAGGTTCCCGCCGATATCCGCGCGGTGAATGGCATGCTGTGGGCGTTCGATGCGCTTTATGTTGGAGTCAATGACTACGAAAAGAAGATTCCCAGCGGGCTATATCGACTGACCGACAGTGACGGGGACGATCAGCTCGACAAGGTCGAACTACTCCGCGCGATCGAGGCCAATGGCGATCACGGAGTCCATGCCGTCTTGCCGACGCCCGATGGCAAGGCGTTGTTCCTCGTCTGCGGCAACGGAACGAAGCCGACCGCGATGGCTGTGACATCGCCCGTTCCCAGGAATTGGGGCGAGGACCATCTCTTGCCGCGCATGCCGGACGGTCGTGGGTTCATGCGCGATGTGATGGGACCGGGCGGGATTATCTATCGCGTCTCGCCGGACGGTCGGACGTTTGAGGCGGTCGCGTCGGGATTTCGTAACGTCTTTGATGCGGCGGTCAATCATGACGGCGAGTTGTTCACCTACGACGCCGACATGGAGTACGATTTCAACACCTCGTGGTATCGTCCCACACGAATCAATCATGTTGTCAGCGGGGCCGAGTTCGGCTGGCGGAACGGCGCGGGCAAGCGGCCCGAGTTCTATCCCGACAGCTTGCCGGCAACGCTCAACATCGGCCCCGGCTCGCCGACGGGTATGACCTTTGGCTACGGCGCGAAGTTCCCTGCCAAGTACCAACAGGCGTTATTCGCGCTCGATTGGAGCTGGGGCAAACTGTACGCCGTCCATCTTCAAGCCAGTGGCTCGACTTACACCGCGACAAAGGAAGAGTTCGTGACTGGTGCTCCGCTGCCGATCACCGACGCGATCATTCATCCACAGGACGGAGCGATGTACTTCACGATCGGCGGCCGCCGTGTGCAATCGGGGCTGTATCGTGTGACGTACGTCGGCCAGGAATCAACGGCCCCCGCACCGCTGACGGCCACAGCGACCACGACGCGCAACACGCGGCATAAGCTCGAAGCGTTTCATGGGAAGCAAGACCCGCAGGCGCTCGTGGTTGCTTGGCCGTACTTGGCCGACAGCGACCGCTTCATCCGCTGGGCGGCACGGATCGCGGTCGAGCATCAGACCGTCGCGAGCTGGTCCGACAAAGCACTCGCCGAAACCGATCCCGGCAAGCAAGTCGAAGCCTTGATGGCACTCGCGCGAGCGACCGGCGTCTGCCCGCAGCATCGAGAGCCAGAGACGTCGCCTGTCGATGGAATACTGCGAGCTAGACTCATCGACGCACTGTTGGCAGTTGATTGGAACAAACTCAATCACGAGCAACGCCTGACGTTCGTCCGCACGATTGAGATCACACTGAACCGCTTCGGTCGGCCTGATGAGGATCGAGTCGCCAAGCTGATCGCGAAGCTCGAACCTGTTTTCCCCGCGTCCACGCGCGAACTCAACTGGCTGTTGTGCGAGACGCTGGCGTTTCTGCAATCGCCGAACGCGGCGGCGAAGGGGATCGCTCTGATCGCGAATGCGGCGACGCAGGAAGAGCAGATCGAATACACGCGATCGTTGCGCATGCTCCGCGCCGGCTGGACGACCGAACTACGGACCGCGTACTTCGAGTGGTTCCTCAAGGCGGCGAACTATCACGGCGGCGCGAGCTTCGAGAAGTTCATCGAGTTCATTCGCACCGACGCCGTCGCCTCGCTGACAGATGCCGAGAAAGTCGCTCTGACGGGGGTGCTGGCAAGGAAGCCGGAAAGGAAAACCGCTTTAGAAAACCTCAGCGCGATCTTCGCTGGCCGGAAGCCGATCGACTGGAAGCTCGAGGAACTCTCGGCGGCGACAGCGACCGGTCTTAAGGCACGGAATTTCGCGAACGGGCGCAAGATGTTTGCCGCCGCCGCATGCTTCAATTGTCATCGCTTCGGGAACGAAGGAGGCATGACCGGCCCCGATCTGAGCGCCGCCGGCCGCCGCTACTCGCCGCATGATTTTCTCGACCAGATCATCAACCCCAGCAAGGTCATCAACGATCAGTTCTCCGCCGTCACCATCGTCACGGAGTCCGGCAAGGTCCACACGGGCGTCGTCGTGAACCTCAACGGCGACTCGCTGACGCTCAACACGGACCTGACGGAACCCAATCAGCAAGTGACGATTGACCGCAAGCAAATCGAGGAATTGGAGCCTTCCAAGACTTCACCCATGCCTGCAAATTTGCTCAGCCTGCTAACGAAGGACGATGTTCTGGACCTGCTGGCGTATGTGCTCAGCGGCGGCGTACCGACACACGAATTGTTCAAAAAGTAGCCTCCCCAATCCAAACTCGATGTTACAAATTCGGCTCTGAATAAAACCGCGGACTGCGCGGATCACACGGATAGGAGATGACATTCGCTATCCCTATTTTCCCATCCGCGTTATCTGCGTAATCCGCGGTAAAAGACGTCTCGCCGCATTGTGTGGGCCGAACCCTGCTACAAACCTGGCATCCAAGTCGGATAATGTCTTGGAACGAAATTCGGGGCGCGCACGGCATATTGTGGTGATCGCAGATGCGTGAAAACTCCTTGTTCATTTTCGGGTTGGCGCTGTTCGGTGCGCTCCTTTGGCGGAGCGTGAGCAATTGGAGGCAGAAGTCGTTTCTAACCGAATGCTAGTCGGTCTCTTCTTCTTCGTCTGGTTGGTTCGTGCGGCTTGCGTGCCCGATTACACCGTGGCTGGCAATTCGAACCCCTTACGACGAGGACGATTCAAGTAGCCGTTGGCCTCGTCGTCGCCGACGAATCGTTCTTGCGACGGATCCCATTTCAAACGCCGGCCAGCGCGGCGCGTGATGTTCGCTAGATGGCAGACGCTAATCGAACGATGGCCGATCTCGACATCCGCCACGGGCTGCTTCCGACTGCGGATGCAATCCAGCCAGTCCTGCATGTGCCAGCGCGCCTGCCAGAGAGCCAGCTGATCGCTCCACTTCCGCTCTTCTTCCGCGACGTCGACTTTTTTGAGGAGTTCCTGCGCAATCTCAGGCGGGTTCGATGTGAACTTATTGCGGTTGATCTCGAGCTTGCCCTTTTCACCAATGAAGATCGCGCCCCCCATGGGACCGTGTCCCGTTTCAAGCATAAAGTGCACCTCGACGCCGTTGGCATAACGCATCGTGATTTGACCGTTCGGACCACTCGTCACCGGCCACATTTCGACAGGACCCGTACCGTCCATGCCGAGTGCCCACTGGATTTGATCGACCCCATGTGCACCCCAGTTCGTCATTTCTCCGCCGGAGAAATCACGCCAGCGCATCCAGCTCATCCACTGCCGGTTGAACGGCCGCGATGCCGCTTGATTCAACCAGACGTCCCAGTCCAGACCGGCAGGGACGGATTCTTCGGGCAGCGCCTCGGTGGGCGAATCTTGCGGCCCCGTATAGTTGATCGCCCGCACTTCCAATATCTTCCCCAGCCCACCGCTCCGCACCAATTCACACGCGATTCTGTTCATCGCCATGGAACGCTGTTGCGAGCCGACTTGGAGTATGCGCTGGTGTTGGCGGACGGCTTTCACGAGCGTCCGGCCTTCGCCGATATCGAGCGTCAAAGGCTTCTCGGCGTAGATATCCTTCCCCGCTTGGCAAGCGTGGATGCAGGGAAGCACGCGTTGGAATTCACCCGTCGCTATGATCACCGCATCGAGATCTTTGCGCTCCAGCAGCTGGCGATAGTCTTGATAGACAGGCCAGTTTCCCTGCAGTTTGGCTTTGAACGCTTCTGCCCGCGGCAAGTTGCAATCACATAACGCAACGATTTGTGCGGTCTCGGGCAACTGTTGTAATAGGAGAGTGGCGCGACCACCTACGCCAATCGCGCCGACGGAGATGCGATCATTGGCGCCAGGCTGTCCCGGTGCCGCTAGGGCTCGGCGGGAAATTATCCACGGAATTCCGATCGCACTGGAGGCTAAACCACCCCCCATACTTTGGAGAAATCGACGGCGACGCATTTTGCCGGACGCTGCGGACGAATTGCCGTTCATGCTCGTGCCCTTTATTGCGAATGTTGAGAAATGCGGGCTAGTACGGATTGCGCCACAATCGCGTAGCCTTCCTCGGTGTAATGACCGTCAAGCCGCAATGGGAAAAACGAAAGCGGATCCGAATACCTCTCAAACGCGACAGCGACGTTGATGACCGGAATGTTCAACTTGGACATCGCGGCAAGCACTTGTTGTTCCTGATGCCGGCACAAATCTGCATGGTCAGTATAGCGCTCAAAGGACGGGAGGTAGACAAGCTTCAATTCACCGCCAGATTTTTGAACTCGCTCTTTCGCTTTCGCTAAGACTAGCTCGAAGTAATCCGGATCAGCAATTGGTGGCAAATCCTTGTGACTGCAAATACGCAAAAGACGCTTACGCAGCGCCTGGAGCGTGGCAACTCGCCACAAAAAATATCGAGACCGCTCGGTCGAGTCCGGCATCCGCAGATGTTTCTCTATCAATTTCATCAGGGCTCCATCGATTTCCGCCTGAAGATCCGCCAAGCCTTGGTGGAAGTCATCCTGAAGGTAGCCGCTGAGCAATGACTCACGTTCTTTGAATAGATTTTGAAAATCGTTTCCTTCAAAATGGTACCACAGTACGATCCGCGGATGCCTGGGTAGTGCATATTCCGTCAGCGTGCCTAGGTACGATAGCGGGCCACCCGCCATGTAACCGAGGTTAATCGTCGCCGGGAACTGTTGTCGGATGAGTGAAACGGAGTCCTGGCCGATGGGCACACACGCCCCATGCGCGAAGGAATCACCAACGACGACCACGTCGCAAGTCTCGCGAGCGAAAGTCCCGGGGGGATTGGCGAAACCATATTCATCACTCTGGTATACCAGATACTCGCCGCTTTCATTGCCATAGACTGTTAGCGCCTTGGAGATTCCGCTGAGAGGCACGATCTGCCGCCCCGGCAAGTCCAGCGGTTGATTTGTGTCCACGAAGAAGAACGCGACCGGCAAAGCCGGAACGGCGAACCGGTCAGCGGCGCTATAATCCTCAATGACTTGACGTTTTGTTCGGGCATCGAACGGGCGCCCCAGTTTTGCACAGGCCAACTGGCGTGCTTGTAAAACAGTTAGCGACCAAGTCGGCGCCAGTAGCTGCACGGCAGTCTCGCTGATTAGGAGTGCCAGTCCGGTAGCCCAGATTGCAACCGCAATTTTCGCCCGTCGAACGACCGGCAGCCAAAGCGCAAATGCAAGCATGCAGATGAGCAACGTCGGCAAACCGTAGAATATGCAGCCAGTGAGCCATCCGAAAAAGTAGCTCTGATGCTGCGATACCACCACCGCGAGAACGAGGCTTAGCGCCAACATCGGAATTAATAGTAGGAAGTTCACAATCCTAGTGCGGCTTAATAGCGTCGAACGAGTCACCAAAAGTTCCTGCAAATGACGGTTCTTGAGATGGGGTCGATTATTAACCCTCTATCATCGTTGATCACTCGTTCAAAAAAAACAAGAAACAAGGACAGCCGAGACGGTTTGCGTTTGTAGAGATTCGCTAATCCCGATCAGCGTTGATCCGGGTAGATTAGTGTTCCCTCATTAAAATGCGCGGCGGGTGGCGCGGCCAACGTACTCCAATGGGTGGCATTTCGTCGAGCTGCTTGCGGAATTGCCAGAGGAGTAGACATCGTCGGACGATTGCTGAATTCGATTCCGATGAAATGGGTTATAGAAGAGGGGCAAAAAATGGAGGAACCATGCGATGTTTTGCTTTCGTTCGGTAGTGGTGTGGATTCCGTTGCTCATGGCATTCGTCGAAGGCGCCGCTTTGTGCCGCGATGGATCTTCGACCGACGACATTCTTGAGACGCTGGTGGCAGAGTACCGGTCTCACGGACTTCCATTCCCGCCCGACGATGCGAAACTTGTCATGCGGGAGCAAGAGGATGGAACCGTCAACGGAGTGCGCGAATCTCATTTCGAACTCGCTTTTCTGGTCGCTCCTGGAGACAGGCCAGGCAGGGCAATCCACTGGTTTGGTTGCGAGCCGGTAACAGTCGAATTCCAACAAGCCGATGTGGACATCCAACCCAGCATTGAAGTCGTGGCCAAGACTCGCACGGCGGATCATTATTATCGATGGTCAGGTTTTACGACGTTGCCGGATCTAGCGCTGGCGATCCAGTGCAAAGCCCGCGGCTGGAACGAACTTGCCCAGGCATTGTTCGAACGATCCCGACGCCAATCCGAATTGAGTCAGTTTCATCCTCGACCGCGAAGCGACCAACAGGCCGTAGCAGTGCTCGCCTGGAATTACTGGTGCAACCAGTTTGCGAAGAGGAAGGACGATCGCTCGATCGTGGTGAAGCAGTTGCGGCGATTGTTGGATGAAAGGTACGGTCTCGATACCAGCGCGAACCGTAACATCATTGCCGATATGGACGTGACGCTCGTCAAGCGCAACGTCGAACCTGACAGCCTGGAGGCCGCCATTGATGCGCTTACGGAACTGGATGTTGAAGGTCAGTGGTACCCCTCGCCGAGATATCCATCGCACAACTATTACGCCGACCGGACCTCAAACGTCCGCAAGCTCCGCGATGCAGGATTGGACGCCGTGCCGACCCTGCTCAAGCACATACACGACTATCGCCTGACGCGCAGCATGGAGAACTCTCAATACGGTAACTATTGCTGGCACATACGCATCGCGGACGTGATGGCGGGTGTGCTGAACGGTCTTTATCCCGAGGGGTTCGCATACGATTTCCGCATGGCGGAGGGGCGCGGTCTGAGTCTCGACGAGGCCCACGTGGTGCATTGGTGGACGGAAACTCAAGGCATAGGTGCTCTGAAATACCTCCTGAAGAACGCCGTCACGCCAAACTCGAAAGTAAACGAAGGAATACTCCGCGCGCTCGGCCACAGCTATCCGGACGAACTGGTCAAACTGTTCGAGCAACAAGTCGAAACATTGGAATATGCGGACGCTCTCTTTGCGGCTTTGGCGGACAGCAAGGCCTCCGACGAACAGAAGTTTCGGCTGTTCCTCGCCGCGTCCAAAAGCGAGGATTCACAGAAGCGCGACCTCGCGCTGCGCCAACTTCTGGTGATGAAGCACCCGGACGCTGTTCCGCTTGTCATCAGCGAACTTGACAAGCTACCGCGCACGCCAAAAGTTCAGGACTGGAAATCAGAGGCCAAGCGGTTCAGAAATCTCTTAAACCGAACCGACGACTACCGTGCTTGGGACGCGTTCGAAAGAACTGTGAAGAAAGTGGACGTTGAACGACGCCTGGAGATGATCGGGAACATTGCCGACTGCTCCGATGACCGCCTTGACCGTGTGATCGCGGTGCTCAGCAAACTACTGGATGACAGAGAGGTGCGCGTCCTTCAGCCCAAGCCCTCGATTACGGAGGAGAAGGACCCGAAAAAGGCCATTGAGCGCATGCGTGCGGAATTCATTTCCGGAACTTCTGCCGGATCCGTTTTCCCTCGCCTTGCCGCTGGCGATTTCGCCGCGTTACAAATCGCGCGCAGACTTGGATTGGGCGTGCGTGAAGAATCGACCTGGACCGGAGATGACTGGGCGAAACTGCAGGAATGCGTTCGTGCCGCATTGGCCACGCGGGACGCTGAACGGAAAGCGAAAAAGGATAGTAAGCCATGATCAAGTGCCGACGTATGAATGGTGCGCAGTTCAATGTTCTTTGGCTGGCATTCTTGTTGTTGTTCGCCGTCTCCCTGTTTGTCACATCATCAGTCAACTCGGACGACGCCCGTCCCAATCAAACTCGCGACGCGGTGCGCAAGGGCAACCTAGATTTGGTTCGATCGCTCATTGCGGAAAAACCGGAACTAGCCAACACGCCTGACTCCGACCTTGACAGCCACTACCCACCGCTGCACTGGGCGGTTATTGACGGTCAAGTGGAAATCGCGCGGCTGCTGTTAGAGAAGGGTGCAAAAGTGAACGCTCGGGAGGAGCGGAACGGCATGACACCGATCTTCCATGCGCGGAGTGTGGAGATGGTGAAATTGCTTCTTGAATATGGAGCGGACTTCAAGCTGACAGCCAAAGATACGAACCGGACGCCATTACGTGAGGCACTCGATCACAGAGAATTCGAGGTAGTGAAGTTCTATGTTGCGCGCGGCGAGAAACTTGATTTCGATGCCGCTGTGGAGATGGGCCAGACGGAACTGGTGGCCACAATGCTCAGGGAAAAGCCCTGGTTGGCCAAACCACCACGCAAGCCACTGCATTCCCCGGCTGGGCAGGGAAACCTGGAATTGTGCAAGCTGCTCATCGAACACGGTGCCGATCCAAACCTGGATTACGGTTTTGTCAACGTAGCCGGGCCATATACACCGCTGACAGATGCAGTGACCCGCGGACACTACGAGATTGCCAGTCTGCTGATGGAACACAATGCCAACCCAAATGTCTCCGGCGGTCGCAACCACAGCAATTTATTCCTGTTCGCGATCGCCTATCTCGATGCACGGTTTGTGAAACTGATGTTGGAGCACGGTGCGGACGTGCACATTGAAGACGACTGGCAGCACACCACACCGTTGCATGTCGCCGCAGCTCTCGGGGGCGCCGACGACGCGGGCTATGTGAGTCGCTGGGGCCAGCCCGACGCACTGGAAAAAGAAAAGCTCGAAGTCATGGAAAAAGTGAAGCTCCTGCTGGAATTCGGTGCTGACGTTAACGCCCACACTGATGACGGCGCGACGGCTTTGCTTTTCGCTGCCATCGCCGGACATCGGCAGGTCTGCGATCTTCTTCTGCAAAAGGGGGCCAAGTTGGACATCTACTCGGCGTGCTTGCTCGGAAAAAAAGCCGAGGCTGAGGAGATGCTGAAAATGAACCCCGCACTGGCCACCGCCAAACAGCATCCGCTCCGTCGACCGCTGCTCCACTGGTCCGCGCACACCGGTGATGGTGCGTTGGTCCGGCGATTGCTGGAATTGGGAGCCAATCCGAACGTCAAAGCTCCCGAAATAACATTCCAGGATGCGGGGGGTTTTTCCGTGTGGGAGCAAGATGACTCGGAAGGTCCCACAGCGCTCCATATCGCAGCCCGACATAGTCATGAAGAAATTGCTCGTGTTTTGATCGAGCAAGGAGCTGCCGTTGAAGCCAAGGCTGCGCACGACTCCACTCCACTGTACTACGCGTGCTCGGGCGGACATGAGAAAGTCGTCAAGCTGCTTTTGGAAAAAGGTGCCAAGGCCGCTTCCGACGAGCCCGCATTGATGGCAGCTTGCGAGACCGATGCTGTCCTCAAGCTATTGCTCGATGCACTTGACCGTAAGGACCTTGCGGACCAATTAGGTGTCCGGCTGTTGGCCGCCGCCGCCCACTCGGAGAATAAGGGGGCAGTTGATCTCGTGCTCGCGCGCGGAGCCAAACCCGATATCTTCACGGCGTGTGTTTTAGGGCGAGTCAACGATGTCCGCACGCTCCTTGAACGGAATCCCTCTCTGGTGAATGCCATCCAGTCCGACTATCCCAAGCGACACTTAATCGAGATAGCGATTGAGAAGGGCCATGCGGAGATGGTTGAACTGCTCATCACGAAGGGGGCCGAAATCCTGCCGACGAAGCTCGGCGGGATTTCGCTTCTACATGCAGCCGCCAGGCACGGAAATCAGAAAGTGATCGATCTGTTGATTGATCGAGGTCTGAAACTGGAAACGCGAGACGACGAAGGTGCTACTTTGTTGCATTCGGCGGCGAGTGGTGGCCAACCCGAGATCGTCCGTTTCCTGCTCTCGAAGGGTGCCGACGCACAGGCAGTCGATTTTTCCAGAGAGACACCGCTCCACGCCGTTACAGACTGGGGGCTCAGTGAGCGGGAACAGACCGATCCGAAACTCATTGAAAGAACTGTGGGCTCGGCCCGGCAATTGATCCAGGCCGGTGGGGACGTGAACGCAAAAGACAAAAATGGTTGGACGCCCCTACATGGGGCCGCATTCTATGGGTACGTCGAAATCGCGGAACTCTTGATCGGTGCCGGGGCCGATGTCAACGCACGAAACCATCGGAATGAAACTCCATTGTCGCGCTCACAACGTGACAAAAGCTTTGGTTTCTCAGGCCGCGACACGAAAACTGTCGCCGACTTGCTCCGACAACATGGGGGAGTTCGATAGACGCTGTGTCGATTGGGAGATGGGGGTCAGACTTGGTTAT
>CAZFLF010000052.1:0-14113 GCA_964519825.1 uncultured Pirellulaceae bacterium
AAGTTTCCGCGCTGCCGCTCGATGAAATCCTGCTGGCCGATGAACGCCGAGCGGTTCGCCTGTTTAAGATCGACGTCGAAGGGACCGAAAGGGAATTGTTTGCCGGACTGGCTAATCTCTTGGCTGACGGTCGACCAGATGCTGAGGTCATTTTGGAACTCTCGCCCCGTTGGTGGAGAGAACCGCAGACTACGGTGGAGCAATCGCTCCAGCCATTCGTGGACGCGGGATACCATATCTACCTTTTGAACAACGACTACAGCCCATGGCGGTATTTTTGGGCCGATTCCGTTCGTTCGCCGCAAAGAGTGCGTGGCCCTATCAAGTCCTGGATTGGCCAGCACGACGTAGTCCTGTCACGCTTGGACCAGGAAGAGCTCTGACTCGCCCGTAGCCGTCACGCTCCGCCGTGACGAAGCTTAGCAGCAGAATGGACGCTGCCTCGCGGAAAGAGCCGTTTTGGCAATGGAATAGACGTTTGGCACTTCGAGCTACGTCACGGCGGAGCGTGACGGCTTCGGGAGCGTGACGGCCACGATTTTCAGTTGAGTTGTGCGCGCCGCTTCGTCATTATCGAGCACGCGTCGTCGGTTCCCATCGTCCATCCGTCGCAGGAAAACTCTGTATGTTGCGTCAAATCGCTTTGTCTTTGCTATGTGTCGCACTCTGCGTTCGTGGAGCGGCCGGTCAGACCGCGTGGCCGGGTGACGAGTGGGAGACGGCGACTCCGGCCAGTCAGGGAATGGATGGGGACCGATTGGAAAAGGCGAAGGCCTGGCTGGAAACGCATAACAGCAAATCGGGCATCGTGATTCGGCATGGACGGATTGTTGCCGAATGGTATTTCGGTGGTGCGGATCGTCAGTCGAAGTTCGCCGCGTACTCGACCAGCAAGTCGTTATCCAGCATGGCGACCGGGCTGGCCATCGCGGACGGCAAGCTCGCCCTCGATCACACCGTCGGCCAATACCTCGCCGACGCCAACCCAGAGACGAAACGGGCGGTGACCGTCAAGCAGCTGCTGAGCATGACGTCGGGTGTTCACAACGATGCAGGGGTGGTGCAGCGCGAAGATCAATTCAGCTACGCGGTGAAGACCGCAGCGATGGACCACCCGCCAGGCGCGAAGTGGGACTACAACAACACGGGTCTCGCGCTGCTCAGCCCCGTCTTCCGCCAAGCGACGGGACAAGAGATCGACGACTTCCTGAACGACCGTATTTTCAGCCCGATTGGCATTCGCTCTGAGGATTGGAAATGGGAGCGTCGCGAAGGACACGCCGTGCCATATACCGGCTGCCACACGACCGCCCGGACGCTGGGCCGGATCGGCCTGCTGGTATTGCACCAAGGCAAATGGCAGGACAAGCAGGTTGTTCCCGCCGCTTGGCTCGCGGAATCGGTGGCTCCGTCGCAGGAGCTGAACAAATCGTACGGCTACCTGTGGTGGAACAACACGACCAAAAAATGGCCTGGCGTGCCAACCGACGCTTTTGCCGCGCTCGGCAGATGGGACAACAACATCCTAGTGGTTCCGAGCCTCGACCTGATCGTCATCCGCCAATCGGACATTGCCCCCGCTAAAGGCCATCAGATTGCGGAGTATTTTCAGCTGGCGTGCGAAGCGGTGAAGATGCCGTGACGCTTTTTCCGCCCTGAAAGGGCACAAGATATCAGCCCAGGGCAGAGCGGAGCGGCGATAGCGGCGGAGCGCCGCCCTGGGTTGGCAATTCAAACAACCGGACGCCCTGGATTGAAGGTCAACATGCGAGACATGCACAATCAAATCAATCGCCGAACCGTGTTGCGATGCGCGACCGGAGGGATTCTGGCTGGGTCGATTGTCCCACGAGTGCTCTATTCCGCCGAGCGCCCAGAGAGTCCACATGGGTACGTCATTGGCGAGCCGACGGCGGAGAAGGTGGGAGCGCAGGTTCTCGCGGACGGCGGAAATGCGATCGATGCGATTGTCGCTGCGGCGTTGACGGCTGCGGTTGCCGCGCCGCATCAAACTGGCATCGGCGGCTATGGACTGCACGGGGTTTTCGCGATCGATGGCGGGAAACGAATCGTCGCTGTGGACGGCAACTCCGCCGCGCCCGCCGCGATGCGTGCGGACACGTTCCGCCCCGATGCCAATGGCAAAGTACCTGGTCGCGTCAATGAATTCGGCTGGCTGGCTGCAGGGGTGCCCGGGATTCTCGCCGGCCTGCAACTTGCGCTCGATCTTTTTGGCACACGCCCGTTTCGCGACTTGGTGCAACCAGCCATTGGCATCGCACGCGACGGTTTTCGTTGGCCGGCGAGCCTGACGAGCAGCCTCCGCGAGGGTGCCAGTCAATTCCAAATGGAAAAGGATCCCGGCTCGGGCAAGCTCTATTTCCGCGACGGCCAACCCATCGCCGGTGGCTCGCTCTTCAAGAACCCAGAACTTGCCGAAATGCTCGAAACACTGGCCAAGGCGAACTCGGTCGACGCATTCTACCGGGGTGATATCGCCCAACAGATTGCCGATGCCTTTCAGAAGAACGGAGGCCTCGTGACGGCGAAGGACCTGGCCGCATACCGGGCGCGCATCGTCGAGCCGCTCAGCATGCAGTGGGGCGACCGTAAGATCTACACAGCGCCGTTGACAGCCGGCGGTTTGACGGTGCTGCAGGCGCTCTTGACGCTGCATGCATTGCGTTGGGACAAGATGCCAGCGAACGTTTCTCGCACCCACGCTCGCATCGAGGCGTTGCGGCTTGCGTGGCGAGACCGGCTGATACTTCTCGGCGATCCCGAGTTCGTGGACGTACCTCAATCGAAGCTGCTCTCCAGCGATTATGCCCGTGATTGCGCCGCAAAAATCGAAGCGACCGTACAGGCCGGAAAGCTGCTGGCTCACAGAGTAACCCCGCGCGATCACGGTGGCACGATCAATCTCAGCGCCGCAGACATGCACGGCAACTTCGCCGCACTCACGCTGACGCACGGCAACAGCTTCGGCGCGCGGGTCACGGTCGATGGACTGGGCCTCACGTTGGGACACGGCATGTCGCGATTCGACCCGCATCCCGAGCACCCGAATGCTCCTGGTCCGGGCAAGCGTCCGCTGCATAATATGGTGCCGACGATCGTGACTCGCGGCGGACAACCCGTACTCGCCGTCGGTGGGCGCGGTGGACGAAAGATTCCGAACGCGATGTTGGAGTTGCTCACTCAGTTCGTTGTACTCGGCAATCCGCTCGCTGCAGCCATCGCCGCACCGCGCCTCCACACCGAAGGGGATGCGACTGTGGAGCTCGAGAAGTCGTGGCATCCGGATGAAACATCCGCGTTAGCGAAGCTCGGTTACAACGTCAAAACCAGCGGCAGCGCCACGCTCAGCGCCGTGGCATTCGAAGATGGTATCCTGCGACCGGCGATGCGTTAGAAGCGACTAGTGATGGCGGCACGAAAAGGTAGACAGAACGGAGTACGGGGTACGGGGTACGGAGTGCTGGGTATGGGGTACTGGTACGGAGTACTGGGTATGGGGTACTGGTACGGAGTACTGGGTACGCTGCTCCGTACCAAATGCTTAGTCGTCGTACCCGTACCCCGTACCCCGTACTGTTTCTTTTGGCCACTTCAGACGAGCTCAAAAATCGCTTCAACTTCGACTGCAATGTTACCTGGCAACGAGCCCATGCCGACGGCGCTGCGCGCGCCGACTCCGTTGTCCTCACCGAACACCTGCGACATCAGGTCGCTGAAGCCGTTGATCACAGCCGGATGGCGCTGAAAGTCGTTCGTGCTGTTGACCATTCCCAGCGTTTTGACGAGCCGGCTAATGCGGTCGAGGCTGCCCAAGTTCGCGCGGAGCGTGGACAGAATCGCGAGGCCTGTCTGTCGCGCCGCGTCGTAGCCTGCCTTCTCATCTAGGTCCGCGCCAACGCGGCCGGCGATCAACGATCCATCCGATTTAAGCGGTCCGTGCCCCGACACGTAAGCCAGTTTGCCCACGATCACGACTGGCTTGTACACTCCCGCGGGTTTCGGCGCGGGAGGCAACGTCAAATTCAATTCTTTTAACTTCATTTCGGCACTCATATTAACCCCCTCGTTTCGCAGCCGGAAAACATCTATACCGTTAGTTGCGAGAATATATTCGCTAGGCCGATTGAACTGAAGTACTCGACTGCCTCGTACAAAGTAGATTGTTCGGAATGATGCGCCGTCGGAATGACGAAAGTCATAGCTGAGCATGGTCGGGTCACGGGCTGATTGGGATAACCACGGTTGCAAGGGCCGACCGAGACATGAGTGAAAACTACGAGCCGCTGTACCTGCAAGGGATCGAGCACTTCAACATCTGCGAGTTCTTCGAGGCGCACGAAGTGTGGGAAGAGTTATGGCAGGAACACCAGGGACCGTCGCGGAAGTTCTATCAAGGGTTGATCCAGGTGGCGGTCTGCCTGCACCATTTTGGCAACGGCAACCTACGCGGCGCGGCGAAATTGTATCACTCGTCGCGAGCCTATCTCGAGCCATACCAGCCACGGCATCTGGGACTTGACGTCACTCGGTTACTCGGTGAGTTGGAACGCTGTTGCGCGGAAATTCTGGGGAGCAGCGAAGCGTATCCGCGCGTGGAGCTGGTGCCGGACCTGATCCCGGAAATTCACCTTGATTCGCCGCCGAGCGCTGAGGACTGACCGCAATGCCACTGTTTCAGGAACCCGCCGAGTTGCCCGATGGATTTGCTGGCATTGTCCGTTTGTTTCCCCTGCCCAATCTGGTTTTGTTTCCGCACGTCGTGCAAGCGTTGCACATATTTGAGCCAAGGTACCGCGAACTGCTTGAAGATGCGTTGGCAGGCGACCAACTGATTTCGCTGGCCTTATTGCAGCCGGGTTGGGAATCCGAGTATGAAGGCCGTCCGCAGATTTATCCCGTGACGTGTGTCGGCCGTGTAGTCGCTCACGCGCGACTTGAGGACGGTCGCTACAACATCTTGCTGCACGGATTGCGACGCGCCACGGTGGTGCGTGAGTTTCCCCCGGAACACGCCTTTCGAATGGCGGAGGTCGCGATCATGGACGACGTCTATCCGGCCGGCGGCGCGGTCCAACGGTCCCAGATTCAACGCGATTTGCTGCACACCTTTCAGCGGCTCGTGCCGGATTCTCCGGCGGCACAAGATCAGTTCGAGCAATTGCTCAGCCAGCAATTGCCGCTGGGCGTATTGACCGATGTGGTCGCTTACACGCTGCCACTCGAGCTGGATTTCAAACGACAGTTACTCTCCGAATGGAATGTCGACAACCGCGCCGAACAACTTCTGGCTCGATTGCGGGTGCTAGCCGATCAGTCGCTTGCCGAACGCGGCGACCGACCCTTTCCGCCGGACTTCAGTACGAATTAGGCCCTGCGTCGTTCGCGGGCGGCGAAGAATCGCCGCAGGCTGAGCGCATGGTCACCCCGCGTATCCACGGACAGTTGGTCGATGCCGAGTTTCTTGAGTTGGTCCGCGATGGACAACTCGCGCAGGCTGGCGTGCTTGGCGAACAGTTCTCGGACGCGCGGATGGCGAGTATCGAGTTCGACCGACTCTCCAGACTCGGCATCCCGCAAAGTGACGAAACCGACGTCGGGCAGTTCCCGTTCGCGCGGATCGCTGACGGTGATCGCGGTGAGATCATGGCGGCGATGTGTAATACCGAGCATCCGCCGCGGCAATTCGTCGAGGAAGTCGCTGACCAAGAACACAACGGCTCGGCGCTTTTGCACGCGATTGAGAAACTCCAGGGGTCGGCCGAGATTCGTTTCGCGGGCGACAGGCCGCACATCGACCAACTGTCGGATCAAACGCAATACATGCGACTTTCCTTTGCGCGAAGGAAAGAAGTCGAGCACATCGTCACAGAAAGTAATCAGTCCAACCTTATCGTTGTTCTTGAGCGCGGAGAACATTATCAGCGCCGCGATCTCCACCGCCACATCCAGCTTGGCCTGTCGCGTCGAACCGAAGGCTCCGGACGCCGAGACGTCGACGAGAAACAGGACAGTAAGCTCGCGTTCCTCGCAAAATCGTTTGATGAAGCAGTCGCCGGTGCGGGCCGTGACGTTCCAGTCAATCGTTCGAATGTCATCGCCAGGCTGATACGGTCGTACTTCGTCGAACTCCATGCCGCGGCCGCGAAAGACGCTTTTGTATTGCCCCGCGAATAGAGCATTCACGGAGCGGTTCGCAATGATCTGGATGCGTTGGACCTTACGCAAGATCTCGACGACGCTTTGGTCAGGCATGATTCGTCCCAATCACGAAATGCAAAGAGTTTGGAATACTGATCCCCGCATCATGCTGTTAGCTTCTGGCTGGGACCAGCTTGTTCTGTCCTGCCGCTATGCGTCAACCAGCAAGAGATTTTTCTGTCAATCTGACAGTAAAAAAGTTTGTCGGATTTCGATCCGAATCCGTGGTAGATGTCGAAAGTTGTGAGGATTCAAAGGGTTTCGTCGAGAAATTCGCAATATCATGGCATTGGCACGGACCTTGCTTTCTTGGTCCGTCACTTCCTCAGCTTGCACGTCCCAAAAGTCGCGGCAGTTCAACCCCGTCGGATCAACGTTAAGAGCTAATCATCGGGGCCGACGGACCTCGGCCCCGAACCAATCGCAAGCGCCGACGTATAGACATGAATCCACAAGGTCGGCGCTTGCTTGCTTATTTGTAAGAAATCGCAAGATCGGGTCTGGGGTGGTAACAGATCTGAAAGGTAAACAAAAGGAGGGACAAACTAATGTCCAAATTCATGAAGCAGAAATTAGTCTGGAGCGGTGTGTGTACCGCCGTTGTATTAGGCGTCTTGGGTATTGGCCGGCAAATGCTGCCGTCGTCTGGGACGCTCGCTCATGCAGTCGAACCAACTGCCGCCGTACGCGGCCAGCTGTCGGTTGCTGCCGATCTGTCCGAAGCTTTTCATTATGTTGCGGAAGAATTGCAGCCGTCTGTGGTTCGCATCGGCTCCGTCACTCGCGCGAAACCTATGTTGGAGCGCCGACGGAAATCCGGACCGCAGGTTCCTCAAGGGCTCCCGGAAGGGTTACCCGAGGAGTTTCGCCGGTTCTTTAACGGGGACCTGGGTCAGGGATTCTCGCCCCCCAACCAACCCTCTCAGGAAGGCTTGGGAAGCGGAGTCATTGTCACTTCGGATGGCTACATTCTGACCAACCACCACGTGGTTCGCGGTGCGGATGAAGTCACCGTGACCTTGGCGGACGGACGCGAGCTCCGCGCCAAAATCGTCGGAGGCGATGCCAAGACGGATTTGGCAGTGCTTAAGATTGAAGCCAAGAATCTTCCTGCCGCGAAGCTCGGCAATTCGGACGACATGAAGGTCGGCCAATGGGTGCTGGCGGTAGGTTGTCCATTCGGTTTGGAGCAGACAGTGACCGCCGGGATTATTAGTGCTCGCGGTCGCGTTGTGGGGATTATTGAGGGGGGTTACGAAGACTTCCTGCAAACCGATGCGGCTATCAATCCGGGAAACAGCGGTGGACCGCTGGTGAATCTCAAAGGAGAAGTGATCGGCATCAATTCCGCGATCGAATCCCGGAATGGCGGAAACATGGGAATTGGCTTTGCGATTCCCACGAATCTGGTGCGAAGTGTCATGGACGGACTGATCAAGGACGGGAAAGTTGTTCGCGGCTGGCTTGGCGCTGCGATTCAACCGCTGGACGAAGGTCTGGCGTCGTCCTTTGGTTTTCAAGGCAAACGCGGCGTGCTAATTGGTAATGTCATGCCCAATAGCCCGGCCGAGAAATCCGGTCTGAAGGATGGCGATATTGTGACCGAATTGAACGGCAGACCGGTCGAAACGGTCAGTCAACTGCGCAACGGAATTGCCGCTTTGGCCCCCAAGAGCAAAGCGGACTTGTTGGTTCATCGTGACGGAAAAGCCCAGCACATGCTGGTCATCGTGGGTGAGCTTTCCGGACAAGACGCCGTGGCAGTCAATAACGCAGAGGAATCGACTTCTTCTCAGGAATTAGGAGTTACGGTTGTTCCGCTGACCAAGGAACTTGCCGATGAAATCGGCCACAAGGGCGATTTGAACGGCGTTGTGGTGACGGAAGTCACCCAAGGCAGCGTGGCGGAACGAGCCGCGATTCGTCCTGGCGATGTCATCGTGGCGATTGGGCCGACGGCGATTAAGTCCGTTGGCGACTATCGCGACGCGATGAGTCACTTCGATTCCAAGAAAGGGATTCGAATGCAGGTTATCCGTGACGGGGTTCGCCGCTTTGCATTCCTGCGATCTGCAGACTAGCAGACGATTATCGATTGGATCGAGCCGAGCCAGGTGTTTTCACCTGGCTCGGTTTGTTTCTTGCCAAATTGTGGCGTTGGCTGCGATTGCCCACCGCTCCGTTTGTCCGTAGGATGCTCGCACCATGTTTTTCTAGCTAAGGAACACCGTTGTAGATCATCCATTCGGGTTGCATGAAATCGCAAAAGTTCGCCGACCAATTCGCACAACTCTACGACTTCGCCGTGCAATTGTGCCGAACGGCGAATGCCGACGCTCTGCTAGTGATGCTCGACGGGCCGACGGAATGGGAACAGCTCAAGTACCGCGCAGCGGAGATCAAAGTTCTGGTTGCCGCCGATTCGGCTGATGATCTTGCCGGAGCCCAGGAAGTGGGACTCGACACGGTCGTGTTGAACATGGCCGACTCGCCCGTTTTGGAACGGATCACGCAGGCCCTGCTGGAGAGTGTGGCGGACGAGTTTCTGGCGTCAGGGGCGAACATCGTCGTGGCTTACAGTGGATTCGAAGCAGGGACGATCGATTCAGTTAGCCTCATTCGTCTGGACGAGCACCTCGTGCGGCTCTCCGCCCGTGATCTACGCCAAATCGAGACCAGTGTGCCGCTCGACACGCTCAAGACGGTAGTCGATCTGGCGGTGGATATTGGCCGCGAGGGACGGGAAGGAAAACCCGTGGGCACCATGTTCATCGTCGGCGATACTCGCAAAGTGCTGACGCACTGCCACGCTGCCGGATTTGATCCCGTCAAAGGCTATAGCCGCAAAGAGCGTAGTCTGGACGACGCCAAAGTCCGGGAATCGATGAAGGAAATCGCGCAACTCGACGGTGCCTTCATCGTCTCGCCGGGTGGATCGGTGGAGAAATCAGCCCAGATCGTGGATGCCGCGCACGCCAACTTGACCCTGTCCAAGGGGCTCGGTTCGCGGCATTGGGCCGCTGCGGCGATCAGCAAGTGCACGAACGCCATCGCGATTGTTGTCAGTGAATCCACCGGCACCGTTCGTTTGTTCAAGGACGGCGAGGTATTGCTGCGTATCGAACCATTCCGTCGCGCCATGAAATGGAAGGATTTCGAGTACGAGCCGCCGCGGTCCGCTCCGAAAGAGGACGAAGAAGACGACGGACTTTTGGAATCGTGATGAACAAATGACCAATGTCCAATGACCAAATCCCAATGACCAATGACCAAGCGATAGTAGAAACCTGTCTATGCTTTCGTATCACTCCGGGGTGCCGACGATGACGTCGGGTGAACTGTAACGATCCGACCGATCCGACCCATCTGTCCGATCCGACCGATCCCTTGGTCATTGGGATTTGGTCATTGGACAATGGGATTTGGTCATTGGTTAGCGATATAGTTCTTAACGTTCTCTTCCAAGATCGTCAGCGGTATGGCTCCGCTGCCCAGCACGACGTCGTGAAACTCGCGCACGTCAAAGTTATCCCCGAGTTCCCGCTCGGCTAGTTGCCGCAGCTCGCGGATTTTCAGTTCGCCAATCTTGTACGCGAGTGCTTGGCCGGGCCAGGAAATGTACCGGTCCACTTCGGCTTCAATGTTATGTAAGGACAGGGCGGTATTGTCGGCCATGAACTTGATCGATTGTTCACGACTCCAGCCCAGATAGTGCATGCCCGTGTCAACGACCAGCCGGCACGCGCGCCACATTTCATACGTCAGCCGGCCGAAGTCGCGATAGGGATCTTGATAGAAGCCGGCCTCCAACCCCAGTCGCTCGGAGTACAATCCCCAACCCTCAATGAAGACTGTAAAGCTTGCGAAACGGCGGAAGTGAGGTAGCCCGGTCAACTCCTGCTGCAACGCAATCTGCAGGTGATGCCCAGGCACCGCTTCGTGCAGCGAAAGCGCTTCGATTTCATAGAGTGGCCGCGATTTCAGGTTGAAGGTGTTGATGTAATAGAAACCCGCCTGCGAACCGTCTCCGGCGGGTTGTTGGTAATACGCGGTAGTTGTCTTTGGCGCCAAGTACGACGGGATTTCCCGGATACCGTAGGGCGTGCGCGGGAGCGTCTTGAACAAGCGGGGTAATTCGCCGTCCATTTTTTTCAATACATACGTGACTTCCTTGAGAAGTTGCTCTGGCGTTGTGGCATAGAATCGCGGCTCGGTGCGGAGGTGTTGGACGAACGCCGCGAAGTTGCCCTCGAAACCGACTTTCCGAATGACGGCATCCATCTCCGTGCGGATCCGTTTTACCTCCGAATGCCCCGTTTCATGAACCTGTTCGGGAGTTAAGTCGAGCGTCGTGAACATGCGGACGCGATGCCGGTAAAACTCCCGGCCGCGCGGCGCCGAGGACGCTCCGATCGTGCTGCGACAAGCCGGAACGTACTCCTTTTTCATGAACATGAGGAAGCGGCGATAACTTGGAACCACATGCTCGGCAATCGCCTCGAGGGCGGCATCCTGCAGCCGCTTTTGCTCCGCCGGACCAAATCGCTCCGGCAGCGCGATGAACGGTTTGTAAAGGAGACTCTTGGCTGGATCGTCCACGATGTGCGTGGTGATAGTGTCCTCGTAGCCTTCCAACACAACGGCCGGCAACGTCAGGCCGCGCTCGATACCTTGGCCCATCAGTTCGATATGTTCGTCGGTGTATCGCGAAAACGCCCGAAGTCGCGCGAGATAGTTTTCGTAATCGCGGAGCGTATTTAGTGGAACGTCGTTGGGTAATTCCGCAAACGATATGTGAAACCCTGAGCGATTCGTGATCGGCTGCAGGTACATCTCAAACTCCCCTTCGGCGATGTCATCCTGGAGCAATTGGCCGAACAGGTCGTAATTGATTTGGTCGGGTCGAAGAAGTCGCGATCGGTCGATCTCTTTCCAGCGCGCCAGATACTTGCGTCGCTGTTCCAACCGTCGTTGCTGATCCGCGAGTGATTCGTGCGAGAGTTGGTCGTCCCAGCGGTGATCTCCAAATCGGGTCGCAAACACCGGGTCTTCCGCTAGATTGAACTCCCAGGCATCGTCGAACAGCTTTCTCAAGTCGTCCGGCGGCGGTTGCTGGGCCAACGCGCAGGGCACAGGACCAAGACAGACAAATAGCAGAAACAGTTGGGCAGATAATCGCATGGATGCGGCCTCATTCCGTAGTTCTAAGTTTGAGCAAATTGGGTTGTAACAAGAAATGTCTTGACGCCGAAGGCATTGTATTCAACGCCTGCGGCGCAATGCTCCGCTAGCGAATCACTGCATTCCTGCCAACCTTATACGGTTGGGGCGATTCTATATCGCGGACACTCGAAACTGAAACAACGCCTCGACGGTGGCGAACGACATAGTCGAGTTCAGTCCGCATCGAAATAAGTTGCTTCTCCGGCGTTCGCCAGCACTCGTCCCGACGGGCTCGACCTTTCGGACGGCCACCGAGATTGCTACATTCCCCCGCATGATGGCCTGGAACCGTCTCGACACCCCGCTGGACAGCGATCCGCTCGGTCTAACACTTGATTTCCATCTGTTAGGCGTGGTGAGATTTCATCGCGTGCTGGAGTTGCAGGAGCGGCTGGTCGCGGCTGCTGCTGCGGGCCGGGCCCGTTCACTGCCGATTTTGCTGTGTGAACATCCGAGCCTGATCACCATTGGACGAAGTGGTTCCCGGGCAGATATCCGACTGACGAATGACCAACTTCAGCGGCGCAGCCTGGCAATCGAATGGGTGGCTCGCGGCGGCGGTTGCGTGCAGCACGTTCCTGGGCAACTGTGCATTTACCCGATTGTGCCGCTGCGGGAAGTAGGTTGGACGGTCGGCGAATACTTACGCCGGCTACGCCAAGGTTTGATCGAGTCCATCGCGCGGCTTAAACTCTCTGCAGTGCAACGTCCTGGAACTTGCGGCGTGTGGGGTCAGTTGGGCCTGGTGGCCGCAATCGGTGTCAAAGTGCAAGATTGGATCGCGCATCACGGCGCGTTTCTGAATGTCCATCCCGACATGTCTTTGTTTGGATACATCGACACTGCGTCCGGAGAAAAACAGTCGACGATGAGTTGCTTGCTGGCCGAGCGCCGCGGCGCCGTCAACATGTCGAGCGTTCGGACGTCTATGATCGAATGCCTGGCCGCGGCTTTTGGAGCCGAACGTTATCACATTCATGCGGGTCACCCGTGGTTGGCCACGGAGTTCGACGGGGTTCGCGGATCCCGCGAGTCCGCTTGATAAGGAAGAGCCGTGAAAGCGCTAGTCACCGGGGCAGGTGGATTTCTCGGCGAGTACATCGTCGAACAACTTGTCGCGCGCGGCGATCAAGTGCGCGGGTTCGGCCGCGGAACGTATCCACGACTTGAGGGTCTGGGCATCGAGGTCGTCCGCGGTGATATTCGCGATGCCGCCGCGGTCTCGTTGGCATGTCGCGGCGTCGACGTAGTGTTTCACGCTGCGGCCGTCGCGGGAATCTGGGGATCGTGGGACCATTTCCACGGCATCAATACGCGAGGGACTTTGAACGTGCTGGCCGGGTGTCGCGAGCAGAGCGTGCAACGACTTGTTTATACCAGTTCGCCGAGCGTAACTTTTGACGGCGTCGATCAAAAGGGGATCGATGAGTCGGCGCCTTATGCCCGCCGGTGGTTGTGCCACTATCCGCATTCGAAAGCCATTGCCGAGCAGCATGTATTGGCCACTCACGGTCACGATGGACTGCTCACCTGTGCCTTACGTCCGCATTTGATTTGGGGGCCGCGCGACCAACACTTGATTCCGCGGCTCGTCGAGCGTGCTCGACGGGGACAACTTCGACGAGTCGGCGATGGAACCAACTTCATCGACGCCGTCTATGTCGAGAATGCCGCGACCGCGCATCTGCTCGCAGCCGACCGGCTCACAGAGGATTCCCCCGTCGGCGGCCGGGCCTATTTCATTACCAACGGCGACCCCGTCAATTGCTGGGACTGGATCAATGAGATTCTAAAATTGGCCGGACTATCGCCGGTGACGCGGTCTGTCTCGTTCCGCACGGCGTGGCGAGCCGGTGTGGTGCTGGAATCGCTGTGGAGCATGTTCCGGCTGCGCAGCGAACCGCGCATGACTCGTTTTCTGGCGGCCCAATTGGCGACTTCGCATTACTTCGACATCGGTCGCGCGCGATCGGACCTGGGTTATCAGCCCGTGATCACCATGGAAGAAGGAATGCGTCGCTTGGCGAGTTGGTTCCACTCCCTGGAACCTAACCATCGTTTCGAAGCTGGCCCACGATAACCGAAGCGTTGTGCCCGCCGAAGCCAAAGCTGTTGCTCATCGCGAAGCGAATGTGCCGTTCGCGGGCCACGTTGGGAGTGTAATCCAGATCGCACTCCGGATCGGGAGTTTCCAGATTGATCGTCGGTGGGACCAGACTCCTCTCGACTGCCTTGCAGGTCAGCACCAATTCAATCCCGCCGCTGGCGCCGAGGGAGTGCCCTAACTGGCTCTTGGTGCTGGAAATGCTCACACGCGGCGCGTTTTCGCCGTAAACATTCTTGATCGCGAGGGTCTCCGCTTTGTCGCCAAGCTGGGTGCTCGTACCGTGTGCATTGATATAGTCAATTTGGCTCGGATTGAGCTTGGCATCGCGCAGCGCGTTTTGCATTGCACGAGCCGCGCCGATTCCATGTTCATTCGGTTGAGTGATGTGTCCGGCGTCCCCGGTCATCCCATAGCCGTACAACTCGGCGTAGATGCGGGCACCGCGCCGGCGAGCATGTTCGTATTCCTCAAATACCAGCAGTCCAGCACCTTCGCTGAGGACAAATCCATCTCGGTGGAG
The DNA here is from genome assembly GCA_964519825.1 of uncultured Pirellulaceae bacterium. Lineage (GTDB taxonomy): Bacteria > Planctomycetota > Planctomycetia > Pirellulales > Pirellulaceae > CAZFLF01. The sequence continues at coordinate 14,070 of CAZFLF010000052.1, forward strand.
GTCGAACGGGCGGCTGGCCTTCGCCGGCTCCTCATTCCGGCCCG
>CAZFLF010000053.1:0-14105 GCA_964519825.1 uncultured Pirellulaceae bacterium
CCATCGGGCGAGCGAATCCCGCTGGCGCGCTTGACGATAATCAAGGAGGTCGAAGGCCCCTCCACGATCAAACGCGAGTGGTATCAACGACGCGTCGCGATTTCTGCCAATGTGCGCGGACGAGACATGGTCAGCTTCGTCAAAGAAGCCCAGCAAAAAGTCAAAGACAAAGTGCAACTGCCGCCCGGTCGGTATCGAGTGGAATGGGGCGGGCAATTCGAGCACTACGAAAGTGCCCGCCAACGGCTGATATTGGTGGTGCCTTTAGCGGTCGTTCTGATCTTCGGTTTGTTGTACCTCACTTATCACAACTTCGTCGATGCGCTTCGCGTGCTGACCGGAGTGCCACTCGGTTGGGTCGGTGGACTCTTTGCACTATGGCTCCGCGAGATGCCGTTTTCGATATCGGCCGCCGTCGGATTTATCGCCATGTCCGGTGTCGCCGTGCTTGATGACATGATCCTCGTCTCGTACATCCGCCAACTTCGTCAAAGCGGATTGCCACGCGATGAGGCCGTCCGCAAGGCCGCAGTGACTCGTTTACGACCGGTCTTAATGACCACGCTAGTGGCCAGCCTGGGATTCTTACCGATGGCACTCAGCACCGGCATGGGAGCGGAAGTCCAACGCCCGATCGCCACGGTAGTAATTGGCGGCGTTATTAGCGCCATGCTGATGTCCCTGCTGGTGATTCGCGTCTTGTATGTCGTGTTCGACGGTTTGGCCCACTTTGGCCGGTGGCTCGCGAAGCGTCTGTTTGGCCTGCGTGCGGACCAAGTCACGTGGTTATTCGGTGAGGATTTCGACGCTGTGAGATCAGGAGATGACGCAACAGAAGGCCCATCAATACCTGCACGCGAAAAAGAATTAGTCCATGTGGATTTGTAGCCGCCGGCGACAGTCCGGCAACTTTTCGACTAGACGTTCGTCGTATTCGCTCCTCAATGACAAGGAAGAAGCTCAATGAAATCTCGAAATTGGAATGGATTGTCGGTCATGTTGATTGTGGCTGGTTTCACCATGGCCACTGGCTGCGGTAAATCCGGCGATACGGCTCCGGCGGCTGGAAGTGGTGCGCCCCCAACAGAAGCGGTTGCCGAAGCTGGCCATAACCTCGACGGCTGGTGGTGTTCCGAGCATGGAGTGCCGGAGGAAGAATGCAGCCTTTGCAGCACGGAAGCCGCGGACAAACTCAAGACCAAAGGGGATTGGTGCAAGACGCACGATCGCGCCGAGTCGCAGTGCTTCATTTGCCATCCCGAGTTAGAAGCCAAGTTCGCTGCGCGCTACGAAGCCAAGTTCGGCAAGAAACCCCCCAAGCCGACAGAGTAAGTAAGGCAGTGCGACCAGCTGAGAAGTGGTTCAGTTTGGCGTGGATTCTGGTAGTCAGGGAGCAACCTGAAGCAACCCTCCCTAAGCTCTCGGTGCAATAGCTTCATGGTGGCAACATTGCAGTCCAGAAGGATGTAAAAAAAGTCCGGTCGAAGAAACTATCATGCGAAAGATTGCCTTCAAAATCCACGGCATGGATTGCGCTGACGAAGTGGCCGTCCTCAAACGCGAGCTGGCGCCCTTGGTTGGCGGCGAAGTGCGGCTAGCATTCGATATTCTGAATGGCAAGCTCTTTGTCGAGTCTGACGTGGCTCACGATTCCACCGCCGCGGTGATTCAAGCCGTTGCGCGGACCGGAATGCGCGCAGAGATCTGGCAGGACGAAGCTCAAGTAACCCGTGAGCGAGGATTCATGGCGCAGCACGGGCGGGTCGTGTTCACCGCAGTCAGTGGTGTCTGTGGGATCGCCGGCTTTCTCGTGCACGTTTGGGTCGCTGGCAGCGTGAGGGCGGCCCTCGGTGCGGAAGGAATGGGCGTCACCGGCGACGTGCCGCTCGTCTCGATCATTTTGTACTCAATTGGGATTGTCGCGGGCGTATGGCACACCTTGCCGCGAGCATGGCGCGCAGCCACTACCTTGCGTCCAGACATGAACTTGCTGATGACCATTGCGGTTGTCGGCGCCGCAGCAATTGGCGAATGGTTCGAGGCGGTCACGGTCGCGTTTCTGTTTTCCGTTTCGCTGCTTTTGGAATCCTGGAGCGTCGGCCGTGCTCGCCGAGCGATTGCAGCGCTGATGGAACTGGCCCCATCGACGGCGCGCATGCGTGACAAGAATGGGAAGGAGATCGAGGTCCCAGCTGAAGAAGTGGCCGTCAGCACAATCTTCATTGTGCGTCCCAGCGAGAGAATTCCGCTGGACGGTCGCGTCGTGCGAGGATCTAGCGAAGTTAATCAGGCTCCAATCACTGGCGAAAGCGTGCCGGTGCCCAAGAGCGAGGGATCTGAAGTCTTCGCCGGCACGATCAACGGCGATGGTCTACTGGAAATTGAGTGTACAAAACCGGCCGGCGATACGACGCTTGCTCACATCGTTCGCATGGTCGGCGAAGCGCAATCACGCCGCGCTCCGTCGGAGCAATGGGTGGAGAGATTTGCCCGCGTCTACACACCAGTCGTGCTTGTCCTGGCAGTGACCGTCCTGGTGCTGCCGCCGCTTGTGCTCGGCGGTGCGTGGTTGGACTGGCTGTACCGATCCCTAGTGCTGCTCGTGATCGCCTGTCCATGCGCTTTGGTCATTTCGACACCGGTGAGTATCGTTGCGGCATTGGCCGCGGCCGCAAGAAATGGCGTGCTAATTAAGGGCGGTTTGTACGTCGAAGCGCCGGCGCACCTGCAAGCCATAGCGCTGGACAAAACGGGAACGCTTACGGCAGGCAAACCCACAGTCGTCGACGTGGTGCCGATGAGCGGGCATGACGAAGTTGAGCTGCTTCAGCGGGCTGCTGCTCTGGAATCTCATAGTAATCATCCGTTGGCGAGAGCCATCGTCGCCGCAGCTCATGAGCGCAAAGTGAGCATCCCAGGCGCCGACGAGTTCGAAATCATTCAAGGCAAAGGGGCCATTGGTCGCATTGACGGCAAGCCGTACTGGCTTGGATCCCATCGTTATCTGGAAGAGCGCGGTCAGGAGACACCGGATGTGCACGAGCGGCTACAAGCCATGCAACAGGCGGGGCGGACGGTTGTCGTCATTGGAAATGACTCTCATGTTTGCGGTTTCATAACGCTGGCCGATTCCCTGCGGCCGACCGCCGCCCAAACGCTGCGACAGCTTCGCGAAGCAGGCATTAAACATCTCGTCATGCTGACTGGAGACAATGAGGGAACTGCCCGTGCGATTGCCGGCGCCGTGGGTATTGATGAAGTTCATGCCGAACTGCTGCCCTCAGATAAAGTCAAAGTCGTCGAATCATTGGTTGGAAAATACGGGCAAGTCGCGATGGTAGGCGACGGCGTCAACGACGCGCCAGCTTTAGGTCGTGCATCATTAGGCATTGCCATGGGAGCGGCGGGCAGCGACGCAGCCATCGAAACGGCGGATATTGCCTTGATGGCCGACGACTTGTCGAAACTTCCCTGGCTGATTCATCACTCCCGCCGTACTCTGGCTGTCATTCGCCAGAACATCATTTTCTCGCTGACAGTCAAAGGTCTGTTCGTCATTCTGACTTTTGCTGGTTTCGCCTCCCTGTGGGCTGCCATCGCGGCGGATATGGGCGCCTCGCTGGTAGTAATCTTCAACGGGCTTCGATTACTCCGCGTTAATGTTGTAAACAACTAGCGTGCCTCACAATGACCCATGCTTTCCACCGGCCTACCTGTTCGTAAAAAAACAGGTTTGTTTTTTGCATGAGATTTCACCGATGAGTAGACTAACCCCTGATATGAAGCAGATACTTGGCGGCTAACATGGCGAATGGCTTCCACAATTTCGCAATACGCATAACCAAGACGAAACTCGTTTTGGCGACGCTGTTGATGCTGATCTGGGGTAGTCTGCCATCGACCGCCTGTGTTTGCGCCGACGGGACGATCAAGGTCTTTTGCTCTGGAATCTGTTCGGGGGGCAACTGCTGCTGTAGTACGTCGCAGCGAAGCTGTACGGGCTGTGCGTGTCATTCCGTCGCTGGCACGTCGAATGCGGATTCAAACGGATGTGTCGAACCCGAAGGGAGTCAACAGCTCTCACAACCGTGCGGCTGTCATCGAGTGGCAAAGGATCAGGCCACGTTACATTCGCGCGTTTGTGGCGACGAAGACGACCCGCAAAACTCCGATCTCTGCCTAACGTCGGTGATGCCGTTCTCTCCGGCAAGGTTGTCTCGGTTGCCGTCTACTCTTAATGAGAACAGGGGACGGCCGCCCGACGACATCATCATTCTGTTTCGCCATCTGATCATTTGAATCGGCGAAGATCGCTTTCTTGGAGCCAGTAACGCTCTAGCGATCGGATTTCAGAATTGGCCCAGCAATCGTCTATTCCCAAGGGATAGTTCTGGACCACGCGCAGCCACTTTTGCGTCCGAGTTGGCGCGCGGACTAGTTGGGCGCTAGCTGTGAGATTGTTTCGTCACCACTTTAATGCATTGGAGAAGTACTATGTCATCCAAGATCGTTGTCACGACGCTCTTACTTTCCGCTATGGGGCTGGTTTTTAGCGCAACAGCAGATGCCCGTGGCCGTGGACGCTGCGGTTGCTGCGAGAGTTCCGATGGCTACACCGCTACGGCGCAGGCTTCCGACGGGCGCCTATATTCCTACGAGCCGGGTAGCAGCTACTACACGAGTCGGGGAACTTCTTCACGTTCCAATGTTCCGTCGTACTTGCTGCCGAAATCCGATCCCCGCAAGTACGATGCGCGGTAGTTGAAAGGCGTACATTTGCCAGTTTGCTGACCTTGTCCCAGCGTCCCATTGCATTTCGATTGCGATCGGGACGCTGGTTTTTTTTGGTTTCATTGTCACTGTGATCGGTGTCCTCGCTGCCGAGTCGCCTCTTCTTCCAATGCCAGTCCGCTAGTTCTTGCCACCCGCTGAGATATGCGGGCTTGTTCGGATGCCTGCCTTCGCGCTGGAGACTGCGAAATCGCGCCACAGCGATTCCAGCTGTACAACTCCGTCGATGTCATAAACTTCATGTAGCGCGCGGTCGTATCCCAGTTCTTTTGCTGATTCCAGGAAGGGAACAAATTTCGAAGGTTCGTCTCGTTCGATTAGGAACTGGACTAGTAACAGACTCTGCCCGTAAAAAGCTGGAGCCTGATGCGGCGATGTAAACTGACCCAATTCCAGTAGGTCAATGATTCGGAACGACGTTCCGTTTCCCAGTGCTGCCATGCAATCTTTCTGATGCAGTGACCGCTTGATTGCGGAATCTGCCAATGTGGCAATTCCTTCATTTGCCCAAAGAGGTGGCTGGTCGGCAGCGAATCGGTCGGCCAGTATCACATGGGTTAACTCATGCGTTAGTGCAGTGAACTCAGCATCCTGATTGGCAAGTAAATCGATACGCCGCTTAACGATCTTTTGGCCATCGGCGCGGATTAGGCTGCTACCGTAAGACCGAATTCCACCACGACCAATAGCCTGAATGTAACTATTTCGTGTGGGATGGAGCACGACTTCACAACACGGCTCCCATGGTTCGCACGTGGCTCCTCCCAGCCATGTCTTCTGAAGTTGCTCTCGCAGCGATTGGCATCGCTGGTGAATGTCTTCTACTGCCGGACCACCGCGATACGAGTGAACGATGAAGGATGGCGATTTGACCGACAGCGATTCGGCAAAAATCTCGGTGGAATAAATGGCGATGCACACGAACGCGATTATGGAAGCTCTTCGCACGGATCAGTCTCCATCGAATGTTGGTCAGACTGTCCAGCGCTAAATCACGTTTCGTGCCGGTAGAAGCCAGATGGTGCGGCCCGCGGGTTGAGCGGCCGTAAGCCTCGAATTCTTCGAAGATTGCGCGCAAAAGAAACGAGACTAGTAAGCGACTGCGCAGGCTTAGAAAGCTTCGAGTTGCGCTAAGGTTTGGCAGCGATTGCTGAGGGAAGAGGCAGCACTCCGCCGTCCGATATGGCCATGAACGCGTTTCAGCGGGTGGGGTGCTAGTCCAAAACCGCGAGTCTTTGTCGAGTTTCTCAATCGCCACCACGGCGTCTTTGTCAGAGGCGAAATCCTTCTTCATCGTGGCCAAGTGTTTTCTAGCCTCTTCGATATTTCGGCCAATTTCGCCGGTGACTTCTTTTGCAATGCTTCATGATCACAGAAAGGTCGCGACCCACCGGGCATAACTGAACCCAGGGGGTCGCTTTGTGAAGTTAATTGTCAGTACAGCAGGACTCTTCAATAGGTGTCGTAGCGACGTGGGTCACTCTTCGGATACATCCAGTTTGGCTTCCTTGCTTCTTGGCTGCGGTAGATCCGCGTGCCGGTCGAGGGCTCCATCGACGGCTCATAGGAGTAGAGACGGTCAGTGCCGCTGTCCGTCTCGACGTATTGGACTCCCGAATCGCCGCGCAGTCGGCTAAACAGCCTTTGTAAAGGACCAGCATTGACTGAACTCGGGATAAACCATGCGCTCATCACTACGGCTGCCAACATTAGTATCATAGACCGTTTCATTGTTTTAAATCCTTAAGTTCACAACAGCACGTCCTGTAGTCTCGATTCAGCCCAATGCTGCTCTCGTAACCGCGCGTTCTCGCAACCTGCGGATAGAGCCACATCGTGCCCAAGCTAATCAGTAAGCTCAAGCGAAAAGCGGATTGAAGTGGTAGGCTTCGGTTCATAACTTTAAAAATGCTGCAATAAGCGGACCACGATTGCCTAAGTTTACTTCGGTGTCACGAATCCTCGACACAAACTCAATCGTACTCTCGATATGCGAACACAAAGACTCAGCGACACTTTTGCCGTCCCGTTCCTTACTCGTAACCGCAACTGTCTGATTGCATGCTAGGCGGTAACTTTGGTTACACATGAACGGTCCTTTTCCCAATCGCCAATCAACGGCGATTGCGGTGGAACGATTTCGGCGCCAAACCGGGCCATTGCGAATTTGTCGTTACTCTTCGCGATGGATCACATGAACGGACAATGCGCGACACTTTTCGCAGCGTTCTTTGGCGGCAGTTTCGTCATGCACCTGGCCTGGGAGAACGCGCAGATGCCCTTGTTCGAGGTCACTCATGCCTCTCTTTGGCAGGACTTTAAAATGTGTGCGTTCGCCACCGTGACGGGCGACATTCTGTTTATGCTGGTCCTGTATTTGACCGTGACGATTATTCACAAAGACTTTTGTTGGCCAACGGACCGGAGCGCGTATGCCCATCCCGCCACTTGGCCTCATCCCGGTATTGGTCGGTGTCTTGTTGGCAGTTGGCTTTGAACTCTGGACGGTGTATGCGGTACATCGTTGGCAGTACGGTTCGATGCCGCTGATACCATTCATTTATGTGGGGATAACTCCGGTTTTGCAAATGATCGTCATTCCATTAGCCACTACCGCCATTTGCCGTCGGCTGGCATTTCGATTAACACAATCACCCACAGATGTCCATTAACAGTCCTCCTGCGCTTAGGCGCATCCCTTTTCGTATCCCGTGGTTTGTTTCCTCGCGCTGTCTGGCGAAAACATGCGCCCCAGACCCCCGCTTCAAGGAATACGGTTTCGAGCCTTGTGAAGCGAACGAGCTTGATCAACAATACTCCTTCCGAACAAGGTTGTTCGCGTCGGAATTAGTACCACCTTTGCGCGCGCCGTAGAGCTGCAGTCAGACAGGAAGATTTCCGGACAGGAATACGAGAGTTCCCAGCGCGGCGTTATGGCTTAGCTTTGTCCGACCATTCCTTTCTTGATCCCTCTAACCGGAATGGTTGCGTCAATTCTTTTTGATCGCGGACGACAAGATAGGAATCGGCGCCAGGGACGCTATCCCACTGGAGTGTCGCCAGTCCACTGGCTTTGCTAGGTGGCGAGGGAGCCGAGCGTCGCCCCTGTGGCCCGAGGGCAATAATCGCATACAGATGCGCGCCCGAGTTGTCGTCCTTCACGACCGTGGGTGCCGCCGGGGTTGGAATGGTTGCTTGCTGCAACTCTCCTCCCCAAAGCTGCAAAACGTTATTCGGATAAGGGAGTCCGCCCCCTCCGTAACCCCCGCCGCCAACGGACATCATGCCCTGACCAATCAGCGCATCTGTCAGAGGCTCGCCATGACCAGGTCGGAAGGATTGAAAACGGAGTCGGCCGGGATGCGTTTGCCCGCTCCACTGCTCGCGCGGTACTTCGGAGAGCTCAAGTCCCTCACCTTGAATGATTGCCATCTGCCGCCACGCGCCGTCGAGCCAGACATTCCACGAGATATGACCTGGTGCGCGGCGCAGACTGCCATCACGTTCGATGGCATGGAAGCGGTCGTCGAACGGATCGTCAATCTCTCCTTTGATCAGTCGGCTGCGCACCCACAGACCCCCGGGGCCGTTTCCCAGCGCACGCGCATAGATGCCGCGCGGGAGCTGATGGGCTTCATAACCGCTTTCCCAAGGCATTCCGGTGTCGGACACAATCAATTCTTTTCTCACGATTAACCGGTCGACTTCGAGCTCCTTCATCGTCTCGGGTCCTGTTTTCATCAAACCGAATGTGGCGGCAACCGAGAGCGCGATAGTCAGGAGTCGGTCTTTCATCGAGAATCTCCGTGGAATAACGGGCGGTATATTACCTCGAACGACAGACAATTCTACTGTGGATCCGTGACATTCCCTTACGCAGTCCAGTAAAACTGTTTTCGCCCGGTGGGGAGAAATGCTGAAAACGGTAGAGGAGTCGAGATGATGTTGTGCGAACAGGTAAGTCATCGCCGCGCGTGGCGAGGGGACAACGGTGCTCCGGTAAGTTCCGCATACTTCGAACTCCCAGGCGCGCTGGTTAAGTCAGCTTGTGAAACGCTTCAGGTGTTGCGACGCCAAGCCAAGGCATTGACCGACATTCGGCCCGCCGACTACCCGATTGGCGCGTTCGCCAGTGAATTGACACCGCTTCTGGCGGCACTCGAGGATTCACCCGGCTTTGCCGTTGTCCGTGGGTTGCCCAGCGATTCTTCGCCGCAGGAGCAAACGGTGTTGTACTGGTTAATTGGCCAGATGCTGGGGCGTCCCGTCGAGCAGAATGTGCAGGGGACGATCTTGTATGATGTCCGCGATACGGGCCAGGACGTCCGCTACGGCGCCCGGTTTTCGGTCACGAACTCCGAAAGCAGTTTTCATACAGACAACTCATTTGGTCCGCGCCTGCTGGATTATGTCGGCCTGCTCTGTCTGAATCCGTCAAAGTCCGGTGGCGTGAATCAGCTCGTCAGTGCCTATGCGGCGCATAACGAACTCTTAAGAGAGCATCCCGATACGCTGCGTGTGCTCTATGAATCGTTTCACGTGGATCGCCGAGGAGGTGTACTGGAAGGCGAGAGTCCCACGATTCGGTTTCCCATCATGGCCTGGGATGGCTTCGAGCTGACGATTCGGTATCTGCGATACTGGATCGAAGTGGGACATGAAAAGGCCTGTGAGCCGCTGACCGACCGGCAGCGAGAAGCACTCGACGTTTTGGATCAGGTGCTGAGCCGCCCACAGCTTCGGGTGGAATTCACCTTGCAAGCGCGCGACATCTTGTTCGTCAATAATCGCTGGACCCTGCACAATCGGACCGGGTTCGAAGACTACGAAGAACCGGAACGGAAACGGCATCTCGTACGGCTATGGATCGAGTCCAACGAGCGCTGCGGCGACTGAATGCGAAGCAATATGCCACCGAATCGCACTTCGAACGCAGGCTTAGCCGACTCATATTCGTTCTGGTCAATCGACCGCCTGGGCCTGATCCTGGGCCCGCTGGGGATGATCGCTTGGATTCTTTTCGTCGATCGAAATTCATTGTCTCCCGAGGCACATCGCCTGGCCGGAATCATGATCCTGACGATCATCTGGTGGGTGACAGAACCGATCCCGATCGCCGCCACGGGAATATTGAGCGTGTCGCTGGCAGTGATCTTGCACGCCGTGCCTGAAGACGGAACCGGTAAGGTCGATGCGGCACGGACGGTGTTGGCGCCGTTTGGCGATCCGAGCGTGTTCTTCCTGATGGGGGGCCTGTTTATTGGCCGCGCGATGACGCGCCACGGGCTAGATCGACGGATGGCACTCGCGATTCTCTGCACGCGGTGGGCTAGTCGCTCACCATTTACCGTGTTGGCCGCGGTGGGCTTGTCCGTCACGCTAATTTCGATGTGGATCAGCAATACTGCCGCGACCGCGATGATGTATCCGGTCACTCTCGGGATTATTGGTGTGCTGGCCGCCGGGCGAGCGAGTCAGAAAGCGACACCAGGTGAGACCCCGGATGCAGTCTCTCGTTCCGCGGAACAAGAGGAGCAGAAATCGGTGATTCCAGCCACGGAATTTGCCCGCTCCCCGTATGCCACGAGCCTGTTATTGATCACGGCTTATGCTTCCGCCATTGGCGGCGTCGCGACACCAATCGGCACCGCGACGAACGTTGTGGCAATGAGCTTTTTTAAGCGCGAGGAATTCTTCGGTCGGCCCGTCGATTTTCTTGCTTGGACCGCCGTGGGTATTCCGGTCATGCTGGCGCTGTTCGTCGGTCTGTGTGTATGGTTGCGCATGTTGACTCCGACTGGCGAAATTAAGATGGCGCCGTTACGCGATTATCTCCGCACCGAATACGATCGCCTGGGAGCGTGGAACCGAGGAGAAGTCAACACGCTGGTTGTATTTCTCACGGTCGTTGGTTTTTGGATCACGCCGGGAATCCTGGCGATCTTTTTTCCACCAGAGACTCGTGACGCATTCGCCCGCCGGTTTCCTGAAGAGATCGTCGCCGCGATGTGTCCGGTGCTCTTGTTTCTCGCGCCTGTCGATTGGAAGCGGCGCCAGGGAACGCTGGACGCTTCGGACCTAATGAAAATTGACTGGGGCACACTCCTGTTGTTTGGAGCCGGTCTCTCGTTGGGCGGACTGATGTTCAAAACCGGACTGGCTCGCGAGGTCGGCGACGGAATCTTTGCAGCATTGGGAACGCGCAACGTCTGGAATATCACGGCGATTGCAATCGTGGGCGGAATTGTGCTCAGCGAGTTCACGAGCAATGCGGCAACGGCGACAACCCTGATTCCGGTCACTATGACGATGTGCCAGCAGGCGGGTGTCGATCCGATACCTCCCTTGTTCGGAGTCACTCTCGGCGCCAGTTTCGGGTCGGCCCTCCCCGTATCCACACCCCCCAACGCAATTGTCTACAGCTCGGGGCTAATTCTCATTCGCCGCATGATTGTGGCCGGGGTCGGGATTGATATCCTTTCCTTTGTTGTCATCTGGTTGGTATTGCGAATGGCGTCGGTGTTTCATTGGACGCCGTTTCCGTAGCCGTCACGCTGTCGTGACGTTGCTCGCGCTCGATGGGACGCATGTGACTGATAGGTCCTATACGACTTATACGTCCCATACGTCCTATGAAGTGCGAATCTACGCCACAACGGAGCATGACGGCTACTCGAGTCCTCACCCCGGACGTGTTATTGTGGCCAAATCGCCATTCAACAGGATCCTTTTATGTCCGAGTCCGAAGCAACACCGCCGCCCGAACCACCCTCCAAAGAAGAGCTAAATTTAGCCCTGAAGGCATTCCGCAAGCGTCTCAAACTCACTCGGCTCGACGACGAATCGCGGATCGGCCACGGTCCAATGTCCGGTGGTGGTAAGTCGGGAGTCGTTGCCATCACTCCCCCCAATCAGTTTTCGAGAAAAGTTTGGGAAGAGTTAGCCAGGCAAGGGAAGCTCAAGCACGTGGGGCACGGGCTCTACGAACTAGTCGGCTCGTGACCAGTGCAGGCCCTCGCGCTGCTCGAAGCCGCGTGCGGAAAGGGATCGTTTTCTCTTGATTGTGGAGGTTTCGATGAACGTGCGTACGATGCGGTGGTTGGTCTGTCTGGGACTTGGTGTCACTCTGGCTGGAAACGTGACAGGTGCAGAATTGCAGGTGGGAACGGGACGGCGCGTGATTACGCCGAATCCGCTTCTACCGGTCTCCGGCGGATTGGGCCCGACGGCGCCCGCTCGTGAAAAGCAAGGCGAACTGACCGCGCGGGCGATTGTGTTTCGGAGTGGCGAGGCATCCGTTGCCATCGTCGCGCTTGATCTACTCGGTTTTCCCTCCGTGTTGTGTGATCGCGTTCGTGCGCAAGTGCCGCGGATTCCGGCGAAGAACATCATGATCGGGGCGACGCACACGCACAGTGCGCCCGATTGTTACGCATTTCCCGATGGACAAGGGGGCCATACGGGCGACCTAAAATACATGGACTCCGTCTGTAACAAAGCCGCCGAAGCGCTGAACGAGGCGATCGATCAACTCCGTCCCGGGCAGCTGAAGGTGGCCACGGGCGAAGCACGCGGCAAGATCGCCTACAACTACTACGCTCCCGATTTATACGATCGGCGAATGAGTGTGATTCAGGCGCTCACCGCGGACGGAAAGACGATCGCGACGCTGGTCAACTATGCGATTCATCCCGAAGTGCTCGGATCGGGTGTCGGCATTCTCAGTCCGGACCTAGTGGGGCCGCTGTGCGATCGTCTGGAAGCGGAGGCGGGCGGAATGGCGATCTTCATGAACGGTGCTCAGGGGGGCATGATCACCGCCGACAACCGCAATCTCGACCGGCCGAAGGATGCCTTACGTGGTTACTGGCAAGACAGCCGCACTTGGGACGAGTGCCTGCGCATCGGGCATACGATGGCGGACGAGGCCTTGCGAATCGTACGGGATGCTCCCGTGCAGCACGACCCGCCTTTATTCTGTAGCTCGGCCACTGTGACATTCCCGGTGGACAACGACGTGATCTGGAATGTCATCCGTAGCTCGCCCTTGAAGTACCCGCACAATCCCGATCACAGCATTGCCACGCGGATCAACATCGTTAATCTGGGAAACGCACAAATTCTGACGCTCCCGGGGGAAGCTTTGCCGAACATCGGCTTCTATCTCAAGCGGAAGATGCATGGCGAGCACAATCTGTTGTTTGGCCTGACGAACGACGCCTTCGGATACATCATGACGAAGGTCGATTTCGCCAGTTTCCCGCGCTACGACTATGTCAGCCGCACGTCGCTGGGGGAGATGACCGGCGAGGTATTGATCGAACACGCGCTGGCGCTTGTCGAGCAGAGTCCGAAACCGGAACGACACAGCGGCGAGTCTCCTCCGAAACAGGCTGCGGCGGCGGCCCAAACGTCGCCGATCGTCATTGACGGCCGATTCGACGATTGGGCCGGCGTCCGCGCCTACTCCGATCCGGCCGGCGACACGCACGACACAGACCACAAGGAACGCAATGAAATGCCGGCGCTCGTCGAAAACGCGGACGCCGACCTGGTCGAATATCGGGTTACTCACGACACCGAGAATCTGTATTTCTTCTTCCGTTCGCGCGGGCAGATTTCGCGCACACAGAAAGGAGATAACGGCAAACAGGCGGGCCGCTTCTACGTCATCGTGGCGATCGACGTCGATGACAACGACGAAACTGGCTACTGGATCCACGAAGGAGGCTATTACCCCACGTCGCGCGGCTACGACGTGAACGCCGAAATCGAATTCTACGACGGAGAATTCAACACGGCTTGCTATTTGAATCACGGAGCACGCGACGCGGCCGAGTTGCATCAGGCGTTTCTGGATCAATCGTTGAATAAGTACCGCGAGGGGTTCGACGGCCCCTACCCTGCCGGCTTCATGCGTCTCTTGCCCGGCACGTACAAGCAATACACGCAATGGGTTCCTCACTCTGACGGCACGCTGACGTTTGTCCGGGACAAAGGCCAGGTCGTGATGGGGATCGCACATGCCGCGGTTGGCCGCGACGGCAATCGCTTGGAAGCCTGCTTCCCGTTGAAAGGCTTTTTGAAGGATTCCAACGGTCGGGCGATTGTCGCGCCGGGTCGAAAGCTCGACCTGTCATTCTCGCTCGAGGCGAGCGGCGAGCTGGTCTCGGCCGGCAAATGGACGTCCGATACCGGCGAGCCGATTCAAGGCTACCTGCTGACTCCGTGAGACGATGACCCGGCAAAGTCAAAAAGAGCATTGTCAATTGTGGAATGAGGGATGTCATTCGGGAGGGCGAGGCTCCTGCCGA
>CAZFLF010000054.1:0-14031 GCA_964519825.1 uncultured Pirellulaceae bacterium
CTGGCGTGCAGGTTCTCTGCCTTGCCAATCGCCTCAAAAAGAAACCGGCTGAGGATCGTGTCGCGCGGTTTGCCCCATTTCATCCGGGTCAGTGACATCGACAGAGTGAGCTGTTCCTGTGCTCGCGTGATGCCGACATAACACAGACGGCGTTCTTCCGGTACACCTGCTTCGTCTTCCGCCAAGCTCCGGTGATGCGGCAGAATCCCCTCTTCCATGCCGACCAAATAGACGTGCGGGAATTCCAAGCCTTTGGCGCTGTGCAATGTCATCAGCACAATCGCATTCCTGCGGAGTTGCTTGTCCTTTTCGCTGTCGAATTCCTGTCCCCCCAACGCCACGTCGTCAAGGAATTCGGACAGCGCCGGTTTCTTGGCTTTCGATTCATAGGCCCCGATCGCGTTGACGACTTCTTCGACGGAAGCCCACCGGGATTGCTGATCGTTCGGTTCCGGATAGAGCCTCCGCAACTCCCCTTCGTAGTCGATCTTGGCCAGTAAATCGCGTGTGATATTAACGAGTGAATCGTTCCCCAAACGCTGTCGGAACGAATCCAACAAATCGACAAATATCCGGATTCCTTGCCGAGTCGCGTCCGACAGCTGGGTCACCACCGCGGAATCATGCATCACGTCCCAGACTGATTTTCCACGCGCGACCGCTTCGTTCATCAGGGTCTCGACCGACTTCTGACCGATGCCTCGCGGCGGCGTGTTGATAATTCGCAATAGCGAGACTTCGTCGCGTGGCGACTCCAGCACTCGCAAAAAGGCCAGCACGTCCCGAACTTCGCGGCGATCGAAGAATGACATGCCGCCGATTAACACATACGGCAGCTTCAATCGCCGCAATTCCGTTTCGAACGCTCGAGGCTGCTCGTTGGTGCGCACGAGGATGACAAAGTCGCGCGGCTCCCATTCACGCCCGGCGAGATGCCGGGCGATATCGCCGACGACGGCTTTCGCCTCCTCGTTTTCGTTGGGGTACTGTTCGATCCTCGGACGCTGGCCGCCAGGGCGGGCAGCCCGCAAGACTTTCGGATGACGTTGCTTGTTGAACGCGATCAACCGGTTCGCGAGAGCGAGAATCTCGGCGGTACACCGGTAATTGTCTTCCAGCCAGACGACCGTCGCGTCGGGCCAGTCGTCTTGGAATCGCAGAATATGTTCGACGTCGGCGCCGCGCCATCCATAAATCGATTGATCGTCGTCACCCACGACGCACAGATTGCGATGGGGCGACGCGAGCGATTTCACAATGCGATACTGAGTGCCATTCGTGTCCTGGTACTCATCGATCAGCAGGTGATCAAAACGCCTGGCCTCTTCCAGCATCGCGTCCGGATGGGAAGTGAATAGCTCCTCCGTGAGCAGCAACAGGTCATCGAAGTCGACAGCTCCTTTGGCTTTGAGCTGATTCTGGTACCGCCGGTAGGCGCTGGCGGCCAGATGCTCTTTGTCGGACTGCGCCACCGTGACCGCTTGTGCCGGCCGGACCGCCATCGTCTTCCAGCGGCTGATCAAGTACAGCAGATCACCCGGGCGCAGCGCCGTGTTGGGCACGCGCAATTCGCGCAGAGCATCCCGCGCAACACTTTCTTGATCGCCTCGATCGTAGATTGTGAACCGTTCCGGGTATCCCAGCCGCCTGATTTGCCGTCGTAGGATCCGAACGCAATAGGAGTGAAACGTAGCCACCAGCGGCTTGTCGTCGGAGCGGTTGCCAATCAACCGGCCGATGCGCTCCTGCATTTCATTGGCGGCTTTGTTGGTAAACGTGACCGCGAGAATGCGGCTCGGTTGAATCCCCCGCCGGATTAATTCGGCGATACGAAATGTGACAACGCGTGTTTTACCAGTGCCCGCTCCAGCCAGCACGAGCAACGGTCCCGTGAGCGTCTTCACTGCCTTGCGCTGCGGAGCATTGAGTCCATCCGAAGTCATGGGTCGCATCGTACCTACGTCTGCCGAGTGGTCGCGTCTCTCCGAGACGCAGAACCTAGAAGTTCGAGAAAGCTGCCCACCAAGGGCCGCGCGTCTCGGAGAGACGCGGCCACGGGACTTCACTGGGGATAGGGCATCAGGATTTCGTCCGGGTGGACGTCCTTAATCGATTGAAAACCGCCATCGGCGATTTTTTCACCGAGTGCCGTGACCGCCCGGAAGTAATTGTCGCTCGGGCGAGCCCCCGTCAGTTCACGGGCCAGATCGCGGCAGATTACGCCAGCGGCATCACGGACCACTTCGTCTTGCTGCCGGGCGGCGTATAGGCTAGTGCAGAGAATGACTATCAGCTTCTGGATACGAGACGACAGCTCGGACATACGGCATTGGCGGTCAGCTAATTTCAATTGGTGCTTGCGCATCACGCCGCTGATTTCCAACGGCAAGCGTTGCAATCCATCCGCGGCGAATTCGGCGTGCGAACGCAACGACTCGGGCATCGGCGGCAACGTGGGGCGGGGAGTGAACGTGAGATATTGGGATAGCCACCATTTGGCATAAGGTGCCGCCGCGCCGCGCAACGCCCAAGCATGCGCTGGGTTCAATGGATTGGGCTTCTTGATTCCTGCCGCCGCGAGCGCCTTGCCGACCGGTTCAAAATAGGCCGTACCGTGTTGCTTCACGAGTGACTTGAAGAACGCCATGCCGAGCATCTCACCTTCGCCCTCGTAAATGCACGGCGCGAGGTACTCGTGAACGTTGTCGCCAAACATGTGGCCGTGCAGGAACGCGCGTCCGCCGTGCGTCTTCATGAACATTTCGACCGCGGCTTCCTTTTGTATCTCGCTGCCAAAGATTTTCGCGACAATGCATTCCATCTCGCCGCGAAAACCTTGATCGATCAAACTCGAACACCATGCCACTAATGCGTCGCAGGCAACGACCATCCCGGCCATCCGGCCGAGCCTGCGCCGCACCAATTCGCGACGCGCGATCGGTTCACCGTACGTCTTGCGGAATTTCGCCCAGGGAAGCATGCTGGCCATCATCAGCCGCATCGTCCCGGCCGCGTTCGCACAAAGCGCGATCCGGCCGAGATTGAGTCCGTGATAGGCGATTGTCAGGCCGTTGCCGCGCGGAGGCTGCAGCAGGTTCTCGGCCGGCACTCGAAAGTCGCGAAAGCGGATGCCGCGGTTGTAAGTGTGCTTCAACGCATGCAAACCGTATTTCACAAGCTGAACTTGCTCGTTCTCCTCGTCGGGCAGATCGCAGATTAACACCGAAGGCGAGTTATTGACCAGACAAACCAGACCGATCGTGCGCCCCGGGACGACATTCGTGATGAATAGCTTCTCGCCATTGACCAGGAACTGATCGCCGTCTCGGACCGCCGTGGTGCGCAGCGCGGTGAGGTCGGATCCGGCACAGGGCTCGGTTAGCGCGAAAGCCGACAACCGCTCGCCGCTGGCCAGCCTCGGGAGAAAACGCTTTTTTTGCTCCGGAGTGCCAAAGGTGCGCACGGGATCGACCGCACCGATGCAGCCATGCACCGACGCCAAGCCGGCGATAGTCGGGTCAGTCATCGCCATGCGCGTCAGGAACGCAGCAAAGCTGCGGAACGGCGCTCCGTAGCCGCCGAATTGACGATCGACAAGCAATCCCCAATAACCGGCGCGGCCAAGTTCGCGCAGGACGACTTCGCTGGTCTTGCGTTCGTCATTGAACAATGTCCCGGCCGCGCGATGTCGCTGTACGACTTCGATCGAGGCGTCCATGACTTGTCGCACGTCCGGGGGCGTAACTTCTGCCTGCGCTTGGAACAATTCGATCGGGACCCCGCGGTCCCACACAGCGCGATGTGCTGGACTGTTGACGGTCTGATATTCCGGCCGAAATAGCGATTCGACTTGGTCGTCGGCCTTGTCCATCGCGCCCATGCGGCGGGCTTCTTCCTCGCTCTTGCCGCCTAACTTTAGCGCGGTTTCCGCGAAGGAGGCCGTTTCCTGAGGGGAGGATTCCGTTTCTGCGGTGCGTTGTGTCATCGATGACTCCTTTACTCTTTCCGGTACATGTTTTCGATCAATTCCCGACAACTCACCGCAATTTCCTGCCGACGCAGGCTCAGTTTCGGAGTCATCTCACCACTTTCGATCGTAAAGCCGCGATTCATCAGGTGAAATCTGCGGATCTGTTCGTAGTACGACACGGTCTGAAGCCGGTCGCGAATTCGTTGTTCGAAGAGGGACACGACCTGCGGATGTCGCAAGGCTTCCTCACGCGAGGCGACCGCAATCCCGCGCGCGAGAATCTCGGCGCGCAAAGCGTCTGGATTCGGCACGATTAGCGCGGTGAGATAGTCGCGATTATCGCCGATCACGACGGCTTGCAGGATTAGCGAGTCCTCGGTCAACAGCGACTCGAGATTTACCGGTGCGATGTTTTTGCCGCCGGTCGTGACGATCAGCTCTTTCTTTCGCCCGGTGATGAACACAAAGCCGTCTTCATCGACGTTGCCATAATCGCCCGTGTAAAACCAGCCGTCCCGAAGCACTTCGGAAGTGTCTTCTGGTCGTCCGTAATATCCCTGCATCAAATTCGGACCGCGCGTCAGAATCTCGCCGTCGTCGGCAACGCGGACTTCGACGTCTTTGATCGCTTGTCCCGACGCACCCCGACGCACGTGCTCGATGGTCGACATTGAGACCACCGGCGAAGTTTCCGTTAGTCCGTATCCTTGCAGCAAGGGGACGTCGCGTTCCCAGAAAAAGTCAAACACATGCACGGGCAACGCGGCACCACCGGAACAGCAGTAGCGAATCTCGCCCCCCAGTTTCTTCCGCAACGCACCCGGTTCGTCCGCGCGCCCTTCGTCCAGCAACAAGCGACGCACCTTGTCGTAAAAGTACGGTACGCCATTCATGATCGTGGGCCCGAAATCGACACAATCGGTCAACACCGATTCGCGCGACTCGGCTAATGCCAATTGGCAACCCGTGGCCAACCAAGTGTAAACGTCGCAGGTGCGGGCGAAGATGTGGCTCAAAGGCAGAAAGGTCAATCGTCTGTCCCCCGTCGACATGCCAAATTGCTCAACCGCCGCGATGGCATTCGAGACCAGGTTGTGCTGGGTCAGCATCACTCCCTTCGGTTCGCCCGTTGTGCCCGAGGTGTACAGGATCGTTGCCAGCGAATCCGGCCGGATGTCTTGGATCGCTTGCTGCTCGACGTCCCGCAGCAGTGAGTCACTGCTGTCTCGGCGCAAATTCTCCCAGCCCAACACTGCCTGTCCGCCGACCTTGCGTGGGTGGTCCTCAAAGGAAAAAAAGCTCGCCTTGGTCCGCCAATCGCAAGTGAGATTGGCAAGCTTGTCTGCCTGGGCAGAAGTGGACAGAAACACAACCACCGCACCGCTGTGATCAATCTGGTATGCGGCCTGCTCGCCAGTCAGCGGAGCATGAATGGGCACGTGGATCGCCTGGGCGAATTGGATCGCCAAATCCACGACCAACCATTCGTATCGGTTTTCGGAAAACTGTGCGACGCGGTCGCCCGGTCGGACGCCGAGTTTGGCGAGTCCCGCTGCGATCGACAGGACGTTTCTCGCGAAGTCAGTCCACGTTGTGCCGGCAAAGCGCCCGTCGCGGCGAACGAAGACAGCCTCGTGCTCACCGCTCTCGGCGATTCGTGCAGCAAACAGAGCCGGAAGCGTTTGTTGATAGGGAGTCACTTGCTTCTGCTCCACTCGTCCTGGGTGCGACATTTTTTCCACTGCGGGAGAGAACTGTTTGTGGCAACACTCGGCTCGCGTGTCGCCACGTTAGGGTTGAACCCTGATCGCGGACCATGATACCGTTGAGCTCGCGCCTTGGCATCCTGTTAACAAACTTGTTCGATACTTTACATTTCCTCATGACACGACCATCACGTCTCGGCACCGGCATTCCCGCGTTCGACGCACGGCTTGGAGGCGGCCTAATGCCGGGAACGTTGACGGTCGTCGTGGGAGGTACTGGGAGCGGGAAGACACAACTCGGTCTGCAGTTCCTCAACGCCGGACAGGCACAGGAAGGTCGCCGCGGGATTGTGTTTGATATGACTGCGCGTGGGGATTCGCAGGGGCATCTTGAATACGCTCAGCGGATGTTCGACTGGTCACCAGCGGTCGTCGATTCAGATCATCAGCCCGACTTGACCGACTTTTTTTCCGCGGATCGCCCGTCCGGTGAGTACTTGCACGTCTTCGACTATCGCGGCCGGCGAGTTACCAAGTCGGACCTCGATTGGGACGCCTGGCACGAATGGCAAGCAGAGCTGAACGCCAAGCTGCGTAGCGCGATTGCCTTCATTTATGGCAACCTTGTCCGCGGTGCCCGGCGCGTGGTCATCGATGGCATCGAGCCGGTCACGCGGCCGCACGAGTCGGTCCAGTTCAATCTGTTCGAATACATCTATCACCAGGTGCTGCGCAAGGATCCAGAGTGGGTAGCGCGGGATCTGTTCCGCGAGCAGTTTCGTGCGAACGCCGCCTCGGCGGCGCGACATGTCTATGATCCGAGCCAGGTTGGCTGTGTGCTGCTCTACACATCGCAAGAAGTGCTACTCGACGATCTGATCGCACGGCCGTTGGATGAAGGGGACGTGCTAGCCAACGCCAACACGGTGATCCTGATGGGAAGAATCCGCGATCAGAATCGATTGGGCCGCGGATTGTACATCGTCAAACATCGAGGCAGCGCCTGCTCGGATGAAATCCTGCATTACGAAATCAATGACCAGGGCCTGCAGTTCAGCGAGGACGGTATTTGAAACGCAACTCTCCGGCGATTCGATTCGTCTGCTCACACTTTATTTGTTTGGACTGCATGCAAGATGACTTCGCGGCGGCCAGGGGCGATGGTGAGGTCGATGCGAGTGGATTCTTCGGAGGGTTGGGAAATCAGTTCGAACGCCCATCTCAGCGAAACCAGTTTGCCCGAGAAACTGTATGGCGAATTCGGTAACTCAATTTCCACCACACGCGATTCGCGGAGTGCCGGGTTGTCAAACCGCCACGTGTTGGCAACTTCACCATCAGTTCCACCTTTGCCGCTGGTTTGCCAAACCAGGCGCATTTCCACCGCGGTTTCGCCCGGATTAAGCGTCCATTCCACGGTCAGCGGGATCGATTCACCTGGTTCAAACGCGGTGCGCTGAGCGGGAAAGTGCAATTGCAGGTTGGTCATGGTTCACTTTCAGGCTGTCCGGGGCTCAACTTGAATCGGATACGTTTCGTTAATGTTGGGCCACCAGGCGATATCTCCTTCGAAGCGGATCGCCCAGATGATCTCGTTGTGTTCGCTCTTGAATGAATGCATCGAATCCGCGGGGAGCGTCCAGGGCATCTCGCCAGAACTAATTTCCAGGGGACTAGTCGAGTCGAGGATCGTCCGGGTGGCAAAGATTTCTTCGTCGGAGTAAGTGCGGGTGCCACGACTATAAGTTGCCTTCTCCTTACCGATCAGTTCGATTTTTAGTTGGCGGATCGAAGTCGCTTGTCCCGTGAATCGCCAGCGCAGCGTCATTATCTCGCCGAGCGGTATCTTTCCAGGACGGACCCCGACCACGGGACGCGGATTGAATAATGCGAGAAGCGAATAGACCAGTGCATACAGCATCAACAATCCGATCAAGACGAACGGAATCGAAAAGAAACATAAGAACCATTCGGGGCGCCCGCGCTGAAACGAGGCGATCACTTCCCGCAACATGAACCCGACCGCCGAGTTCCAGATCGCTCCGAATAACAGTATTACGCCACATCCAAACAGCCCAGATTTCGAGGAGCTGAGCGTTACGAAACCATCGGGAGCGAAGTTTTCCAAATCGTGCGCCGTCGACGACAAATCCCGCGAAATCTGACTGCCAGCCCGCCAGTCCATATTCGGCCGGATCTCTCCCGGCAGCTCAAATTTGTCGGAACTCGGCATCAGCCACGTGCGAATGCTGAGTCCCATGCCAATCAGTCCGACCAACGCGAACACCAATGGCAGCAGCCCATACGACATTTCGTCGACGAAGTCCCTGTTGAGCATCGACTCGCGCGGATTCGCCGGATTCACGAAACAGTCTTGTTGGGATCCTGGCGGGTATTGCCGAACGACTTGCTCCTTCTCCTCGCGTCCGCCCGAGGCCCCAACCATGCAGCTGTACCGGTCGCCACGATAGGACTGTTCCCGGTATGTATAGTCGTACTCGATCGCCACACTGTAGGTCGCGCGTCCGTTGTCTCCACGATGGGATGCGACATGACTCGACACGATGGTGCAGGGAATCTTGACCCAACCGCTCGTCTGATAGACTTGCCACAGCGGTATCAAGATAAGGAAATAGGACGTTACGCCAGCGACGACGAATAACAGACCAAAGAACACAACGAAGCAGCCAGGCTTCGAGTGCAGGTGCAATCCCGCCGAATGGGATAGGGAGCGCTGATCGGCAAAGTCATTTGCCATGACAGAGTTCTCCTCGCACGGTGATTCCTCGCGATCAGGCCTGCAGGATTGGCATACTTGCCGTCCAAATTCGACCGGCATTCCCGACTTGTCTAAAACCGACGGGCAAGGTGCCCGTCGTACAGCCGGGTTCCTGCAGCTCGGCTAGCGTGCCGTTGTCCCGGAATCCCGTAATGCGGCGCGCACACTGGCGTCGGTCTCCGTTTCTTCTAATTTTCGCAGTTGGAGGTGGATTCGCGGATCAGTCGCAGTAGATAACACTTGTATCGCCGCGGCACGCACGCGAGGCGACTCGTCGCGAGCGAGCACCAGCAACCAACCGGTGGCATTCACTCCTGACAATTCGGGGAGCAAGCGGATCAGTTTCATCCGGGCTTCCGGATCCGCATCGGAGGCGGTGCGTGCGACACGCAGATTCAGTTCATCGAATTTGCGCCGGCGCAATTCTGCTTCGGCCTCTGTCGCGAATCGTGCGTCGCGCCAATGCCGTAGCACTTGATCGACTCCCAGTGTCGGCCAATCCGGCGGCGGAATGGATGGCGGCTGCAGCGGCTGTTCCTCGGCCGGCTGCTCATTCGCGAATGTGAGTTGACCGACTTCAGGTGACGGCAGCACCAATGGCAGCGAGGGTTGAAGCCCTAGCGATTGGACTTCTGGGCCGGTCGTCACCTCTTGGGGAATCGAGCCAGCGGGGCCATCTTCGCGAGAAGTGATCGAATCAGGTAATTCTTCCGCGGCGGCTAGAACAGGTGAAGGAGGCGCCTTTGAAATAGTGGGTGCCTCTGGAATGTGGGTGGTGAGAAGCGGCGGTGACGGAGCGGGCTCGGCCTTGATGACTCTTGGCCAACCGGCTCGTCGCGCGGCGCGCAGCACTTGTTCGCAGTCATAAACCAGATGCAATCCGTCATCTCCGCCCCCAGGCCAGGCGAGCAACCGTTCCGCCAGGTCCGCGAAGACTTGCATTGCCTCGGAGTCGGCGGTCGCCAGATTTTCGGCCAGAAGTCGAGCGAGCATGGTGACCCGCGACGCCGACATCTCCGCCGGGAGTCGTTGCCACGAGTCGATCAGTTCCTCAATCGTCCGGAGGGCGGCTGCACGCGCGATGGGTCGATTACTTTGCAGTCCCCGGACAAGCGCCCCCCAACCAGCCTCGCCGACCGATGCCAATTGCTGAGCCGGGAGATCAACGTGATCCTCGTCGGCGCGTTCCATTTCAGCATACAAGCGATTCGTCAACCATTGGCTTGGCCGCCACGGTGACAGCATCCAGATTGCTAGCGGAGCTGCCAGGCTGATCGCCAGGGTCGTCACCAGCATCGGTCTTTGACGTACTCCGAATCGTTGCATAGCGCGCGGATTCTCGCGCAACGGCACGAGGGCCACAAGAGCAATCGCTTTGCAGAAAATTGACTGGGCGATCCGCACTCCTCCGTCCGAATAATCAGTAGAACCGTCAGAGCTTGACGTGACATGGTGGTAAAGGGGGGAGAATGATTCCGTGTGTTTCTTGGACCGGTCCGCCCGGTCGGTGCGACCGGTGCGCGCTACGGCAAAATGTGGTCAGTATCCACTGGTGCCTAGCGTGGTCTGTGGGATTGCTGCTGGCTTGTCTCGCAGGCGACTGTGCGGCAGCGGAGAACCTCGCGCAGCAGGCTAGGTCGCCGGAAATGGTCGAGCGTAGCAGCTACGATCAGGCGATCCAATCGATTCCGTTCGACCGCTTGACCGACGACGCGCAGGCGCGGATTTGGAAGATCGTCTCGCAACCCAGTATCTATCGCCGGCTACCGGTCACACGCGTCCAATCTGACCCGGACATGTATCTGTTTCTCATTCGACATCCCGAGATCATCGTCAATATGTGGGACCTGATGGGGGTCACCAAGGTCAAGATTCGGCGGACCAGCGATTTCACCTTCGACGCCAACGATGGTGCCGGGACGACGGGGGTCGGGGAGCTGATTTACGGGGACAAGGAAACGCATTTGGTGCTAGGGGAAGGCGCCTACGAGGGCTCCGTGCTCAAGCGCAAGATTCACGGCCGTTGTTTGATCGTGTTAAAGTCAGGCTACGCGTTGGACGCGGCCGCGAAGACGCAGGTCACGCATCGGCTCGATATGTTCGTGCAACTGGACAACATCGGAGCCGACTTGGTGGCAAAAACACTGCAACCACTGGTTGGCAAGTCGGCCGATCATAACTTTGTCGAGACTTCCCGATTTCTCGGCCAGATTTCGCAGGCCGCCGAGACACGTCCGACTGGCATGCAGCAACTTGCGGCGCGGCTGACCAAGGTCGATCCGCCCGTCCGTGATCGGTTCGCTACTCTGTCGGCGGACATCTATGCACGTGCTATGGGAGAAGCGACGACTCCCGTCAACACGCTCGTGCCCATGCAAGCCACTCAATTCGACTCTCGCCGCTAAGTCGCCGTAGCGCCAGCGTCTCGCTTGCATCCGCACTAGCGTTGAAGTGATGCCGCTTGATATCGCCGGTTGGCGACGATGTTCGTAAGATGGCCACCAGTCTGGCGGCCTTTTTTTTTCGCCACGGAGGGTTCCATGCTTCGCTTCTCGATTCGCGAAATCATCCTGGCAACGGTGATCGCGGCAGTAGCTGTTGCCTGGTGGGTAGATACCCGGCGGAATCGAGTCTTACTTTCGCAGTACAGAAATAAAATACTGCAGGCAGACAGGGAGATTGCTCGTCGGGATCAACAAATACGCATGCTCGACCGGCGCATTCAGCACCCGCCCAAACGTCCTTTTAACCCTGAAGATTGGACAGTCGAGGAATTGAAGGAAGCTGTTGCCAAAGGAGTAAGAGACGCAGCAATACGCGAAGCCCGGTAACCGCTTTTCCCTGTACAGAATTGGAACTGTGCCACTACCAAAGCCCATCGTTTCTGGAATCTGATGGTCCCGTTCAGTAGACTGGTCGTCATTGAATTCAGCGGAACGCGCCATTCTCGGCGGAATGGCTTTCTTTCCCGAACACCCAAGTTTCAGACACAGGTGCACGATTATGGCGACCCAGCGGCGAAACCGACGTAAATTCTTGCAGACCGTGACCGGCGCGGCTGCGACGGCAGTTGTCACCCCGTATTTCTTCACGGGGGCGAAAGGGGTCGCGGACGACGCTAAAGCCGAATCCAAGAACGACCGTCCACTGGTTGGTTGCATCGGGACCGGGGATCGATGGGGAGCCGTTGGACCTAGTGCGATGAAGTTTGGTGATGTCGTTGCCGTTTGTGACGTCGATCGTGCCCACGCTGAAAAAGGCCAGAAGATCGTCAAGGATAAGCAAGATCGTGAAGTCGAGGCGTTCGAAGACTATCGCAAGATTCTCGATCGCAAGGATGTTGAAGTGGTCACCATCGTGACGCCCGACCATTGGCACTCGAAGATCGCCATCGAAGCCATGCAAGCTGGCAAAGATGTCTATTGCGAAAAGCCGCTGACGCTGACCATCGACGAAGGAAAGCAGATTCTGAAGGTCCAGAAGCAGACCGGTCGCGTCTTTCAGGTCGGCACGCAACAACGCAGCGAAATGGACCTGCGGTTCCTCAAGGCGATCGCGTTGGTCAAAGAAGGACGGCTCGGCACAATCAAAACGGTGCAGTGCGCGATTGGCGGCGCGCCGGCCAGCAGCGATATTCCGAAGGCCGAAGTCCCCTCGACTTTGAACTGGGACCTTTGGCTCGGCCAAGCCCCGATGACGGACTACATCCTGGGGGGATTTGGCAATAACAAAAACTACCCCGAATCGCGCACGCATTACGAGTTCCGTTGGTGGTACGAGTATTCGGGAGGCAAGATGACCGATTGGGGCGCGCACCACATCGACATCGCGCAGTGGGCGATCGGCATGGACAATAGCGGGCCGGTCAGCGTGGAAGGGACTGCCGACCATCCGGTGCTGTTCAAGGACGGCCATCCGACTGTCTCCAACCGCTACAACACCGCCACCAAGTTTCTCGTGAAATGCGTGTTTCCGAACGGTGTCGAGATGACCATTCGCGATGACACCGAGAACGGAATTCTGATCGAAGGAGACAAGGGGCGCATCTTCGTCAGTCGCGGGTCGCTCAAGGGGAAACCGGTCGAAGATCTCGCTGAAAACCCCCTCCCGGAAGATGCCGTTAAGAAAATCTACAAGGGGAAGGAGCCCGGCGATCATATGCGGAACTTCTTCGAATGCATCAAAACTCGCGAACAACCGATTTCGGACGTCGTCACCCACCATCGCTCGATGTCGACCTGCCATTTGGCCAATATTGCCATTCGCCTGGGCCGGCCATTGAAATGGGATCCGCAGGCAGAACAGATCGTCGGCGACGATGCTGCCAACGCCTGGCTTCGGCGCGAACAGCGCAAGGGTTTCGAGATCGTGGTCTAGACCATTTACTTTGCCCAGCGGTTCATCAATTTCCGGGAGATATCGCAGTTTTTTCTCGGCGGAATCGCCGAGCTGGGCGGACAATACTCGCGGCTAATCACGTTAAGCGGAATTTTGCTCGCCAAGTGGCTGTTCCTGGCATTTCTGTATCGCCAGAAACTTTTTCTACGCGTTTGACCTGAGGGCGCGGTTACGCGTTACAATCAAACGAGCGATGGATCGGCAGTCGCGGCGCCGGATTTGCGACCGTTTCCCAGCTACATGGTGCCTCGCGGTAGGCGGGGTTTACCCCTGCCGATTGTTCGCTCCCACCTAACCAATCGGCCATGCCCGGAATGGACACCGTCCGAGACCCGAGCCACACCCATTACTCACGATGTCGAAGAGGTTTGCCATGAACGCTCGGTTCCGTCTGCTGTCCGTCGCACTTTTGATAAGCCTGACAGGACTCGCCGTAGCCCAACAGCGCGAAAAGGAACCGGCTCGTTGCGTGGGAAAATTGAAGGGGCTCGGACCGGGCGTATTGCAAGTGGAAACCGAAAAGGGGGAGCGATGGCTGGTCGCCATTGAAGCGAAGCCACAAGATATCTCCTTTCAGGGTTCCGCTACGCAGGCGTTCTTGCGGCCTGGAATGCTGGTCCAATTCCGCGCAGCGCTTGATAAGAAGGCCGAAGCTCAGTCAGAGATCGGCGAGATCAAGGTCATCGCACAACGGATGGGAATACAATTAGGGCTACAGCCGGACGGCGGCTTTGGTGGATCGGAGTTGTTCGCCAGCAACGACGACGACGGAGGAAAGAAAAAGAAGAAGGGGCGCGCCGAATCGTCCCCCTACGTGGTCACCGGAACGTTGCGGAGCATCAAAGATGGCAAGATGTACGTGGCGGCCGGCACGACGGTCAAGGCCGAATTGTCCAACAATTGCCAGATCTCGTTTGACATCTCCGATATCAGCCTGGCCCGAGAGGGAGATAACGTCGAGGTCACGGATGGCTGGCGCTTCGCCAACCAGTCGAACCAGCTTTATGCCCGAAGATTGACAATAACCGCCGAAAAGCCTTTGGGCGTCGAGGAGAAAAAACGTCGCCCAACGGTCAAGGGGGATGAGAAGAAGACCGAGGAAAAGGGTGAGGCCGGCGCAGCGGAAACCACGGAAGGAAAAAAGGAACAGCCGAAAGCCGAGAAACAGCCGAAAAAAT
>CAZFLF010000055.1:0-9307 GCA_964519825.1 uncultured Pirellulaceae bacterium
CCTACCCGCAGCAGGGGGGAGAGCGCGGGCTGGCCTACAACTACTCCCTCACGGCGCCGGAACAACTGTGGGATTCAGACAATGTTTCTGGGCTGGAGCGCCGATTGGCGCGGCTCCTGGATATCCGAAGTGCTTCACGGCGCAACCTGGGTGCCGTTTCATACGACACTCACACCGAGTTGGAAACGACATCGAGTAATGAACACCGCTTCCGGATCAAACACCCGGAAAACGGGGCGATCCTGCTCGCCAGCAGCCAGCTTTTTGCCACACCCGAAGCTGCACGTGCCCAGTTGGAACAAACCATCAAGCTGGCGCAGCTCCGCACATCCTACGTGCCTGAGACTGCGGTAGATGGTCACCACAGTTTCCATATCGTCGACGAGTCGGGTGAAGTGATGGCGCGTCCCGTCGAGAACTTCGCCACACTCGAAGCGATGGAGACTGCCATCGACAAACTCATCGCCCATCTGCGCGAGTACTACAGCGGTGAGGGGATGTATTTGATCGAAAACATCCTGCTCCGCCCGCACGCCGACGGTGACGGTTTCCTGCCGATCTGTATCGACTCGAACTGCACCGACTGTGCCGACGACGACCCCTACTCCTACCGCCTGCATATCGTGTTGCCCGCCTATGCCGGTCGCTTCCAGAACATGGACTTTCGGCGCTTCGTGGAAGAGACCATTCGTCTGGAGACGCCGGCGCACGTCCTCCCCAAAATCTGCTGGGTCGACGTCGATGACATGGCCAAGATCGAGACGGCCTATCGGGAGTGGATACCGGTAAAAGCCGGTGTGACGAACGCCGTGCACAAAGACAAGCTGAATGTTTTGGTCGCGGCACTATTCGCCGCCAAGAATGTCTACCCGAAACAGAAGCTACATGGCTGCGGCGGCGGCGAAGACAAACCACCTTTTATTCTCGGCCGTACCCCGCTGGGGAGCAAAGATTAGCGCACCACTCACACTCGACAACAGGAGTCCAGAAGATGGCCGCCCCTAGGATGAGTCTCAGTCTCGCTGAACTGAGCCGACAATACACGGTTTTCGAGAGCGACCAGGTCCTGACTGAGGGTCAGCTTAACAGCCTGACGGACTATCTCAATGACCAAGCGCGTCTCACTCGCGTCGAGCTACTGGGCGTGGGCATCGTCGCTGGCCTGCAGGTTTCCCTTGCGAGCAACCTCGTAACGATACGCAAGGGTTTGGGTGTCACCACGGACGGCGATCTTTTGTTGATGCCCGCCAACACGGTCTACGACCGTTTTAAGCCCTACGACTCGACTGCGCCCCGTTACGCGCCGCTCTATGTGGACGACACCATGCTCACGGTACACGAGCTCGTACGTGAAGGTGACAGCGACGCGAATGCGCAGCCACTAGTCGCGCACCCGAGGCCGGCCGCAGACACCGTCGTTGTGATGCTGATGGAGAGCTACCAGCACGATGCCGATCTGTGCTCGGGCACCGACTGCGATAACCTAGGCCAAACTGCCGTTGACAATCCGCGCCTGCTGCTGGTCTCGCGCAAAGATGCCAGCGCCCTGCTGCCGGAGCCGAGTACGGCCAGCCGTGCCGCGCTGGCACTGCCCGAACTGTCTGCCGCTCGGCCCAGCATCGCATCGAACACTGTTTTCATCGTTGAACTGACCAAAGCCTATCGCGAAGCTTGCAACAGTATTCATGGCGCGCTCGTGGACCAACTCAGTACGCTTCACGCACAGCTGCCAACACTGATCAACGAGCTATTTGGCATCGACCCGGCGCCAGGCTGGAGTGACAAACTGAAACAACAAAACAAAAAGTACAACAGCGGAAGCGGCCTTGGCATCCAGTACTATTACGACTTTCTCAAGGACGTCGTTGACACTTGGAACGAATTGCGAGAAGCGCTCCTCTTGGACGACAGCCTGCTGTGCCCCGATCTGAGCGCATTCCCGAAGCATCTTCTGCTGGGTGACCTCAAAGATCCCACCCGGTTGCGAACTGGGTTCTACCCCTCGCCCTTGGTTGGCGACAGCCGCATGCAGCGCGAGCATGCGCGTTTTCTAGTGCAGAAACTGCATGCGCTGATCAACAGCTTCAACCTGACCATCCCCACCGCATCCAAGATCATGGTGACCCCCAGCCGCGGCGAGGCTGCCAGTCTGGAGGACCGCGCTATTCCTTACTATTACGAGCTGCTGAGTGATCTGCCCATCCAACGCCACTGGAATTACCGCCTCAGCAAACGCGGAGCGAGTGCGAGTAACTACGGTTACCGCGCCGAACAATTTGGCGGAACGGCGGTAGCGCGAGACCCTCTAGCGGCCCAGATTGGCCGTTACGATTTCTTCCGCGTCGAAGGGCATCTTGGCCAAAACGTCGGTAAGGCCAAGGAGCAGCTCGAAAGCATTGTTCAAGATCGCAACCTCCCCTTTCTGGTACGCGCGGTGCTGCTGCATAACGACCGCCAGAAGATCATCATTAAGCCTCCGATCCGCTATGGCGACCTGCACCGCCTCCACTACCTGCTGCGCAATGAAGTGGCAACCCATCTGAGCGACTCCGACACCTTCAATAATAGGTTCACGTCACGCATTAACGATGAGTTCCGTGGCCAGCCGATCGTCGCCACGGCCAATGCGAAACACGACCAAGTCACGACTGCAATCCAAAAGGTGCAGCCTGCAATGGCCAGCAAACGTTATGCGGAGTATCGTGACGACACGAATTGGAAGGTTCTCTACCCGCAGGTCGTCGATGCTGCGACCAACTTCAAGAGCGAACTGGGCGAGATCGTGCGCACGGACCTCCCTACGCCTTTTGATTCTGTCTCCATCAGTAACCATCCGGCCTGGTTGGACTGGCTGGACTCATTGATCGAGGCCAAGGACGATCGCGAAGACGACAAACTGCTGTTCCAGAACTTTATCCGCACACACCCGGGGTTCGAGCATTGGGGCGGTGCCGGGCGGGGGGGCACATTTGTGCTGGTGTATGACGATAACGGACAGGTTGTGGCCGACGTCGCGTTGCCCTACAGCTGGCCAGAAACCGCCGAGGACCAGCCAGTCGAACCGGACCTCAAGAAGCCCGATTTCAGACTGCCGAGAATCGACGGCAGCGTCAAGCTGAGACCCCCCATCGACGTGCTGATCAACTCCAAGCTTACAGACTTCCAGGCCAAAATAGAGCCCGTCTGGAACGCGAAACTGGACATGCAAAAAGACTATTTCAAGTTTTTCAAGGACTCCGTCGGCGCATTCAGCAATATTGTCAAACCCGTGACTCCTGGTTTGCAGGTCTTGCCCAGGAACTTCAGCGACGATCTGCTCAATTTGTCGATAGCCGATATCCAGACAAAGACCGATCAGATCGACAGGATGCGCGCCATTCTCGCGAGACCCGACATCCCACCGGAACAGCGCGACGCAGGCATGAAACGGATCGAGACGATGGAAGTTGATCTTGCCAAGTCCGTCGTCAGCGCCACCCAATATGTGTCCACTACCAAAATGGATATCGCTACCGGGGCCGATGGTGGCAAAGCACTGGAAATCATCGCCAGCAGTGCCGGCAAGGTCAGCAGCGCCGGTGCCAAGGCGCAATTGCAAGAGGGCCTCAAGGCAACGCATACCCAGGCCGTCGGCGCGCACCAACTCGCCGTGGGCAACCTCATGCGGTTCATTCGCTAAGCGCAGTTGAAATGCAAGCGGGAACGCACCACATCCGAAGTCAGCGCTGGCAGATCAGGACCACCTCGACGGCCACGGCCTTCGCGGTGCGCCAAGAATTGCGCACACAGCTCGACACGCTGCTGTTGCCGGCTTTTGAGCGTGCATTCGACGCCTTTACGCCAGACGACGAGGTGCTGCACATTCCGTCGCTGACGCTGCACCTGCAGCTGCGCGAGGGAAGCAACCTGACAGCAGAACTCGTAAGGCTTATCGAAGCGGAATTGTCTGCAGCGCTGCGCGCGGTTGTCCGTACGCCAGCGACAAAGGACGACACACAATCTCTGAGCGCGGTTGCCGGCATACGAGCGACACCGCTCGGTGCGCAAGCTCTGAGCGCGGTTGTCGGCACACCGGCGACACTACACGGTGCACAAGCTTTGAGCGCAGCCGAGCATCGTCGCGTATTGTTGGTGGAGTATCTCGCGAGCGGACGGATCGGCTGGCAAGCGGATACACAAGAAACGAGTTCGCTTCTAACGTGGCTGAAGGGAGAGGCGGAACTTCTGGCGACCGAGCAGCAGAGTTTAGAAAAGCTCATTACCGGCACGTTCGAAACACGGCTGGCGATGAGCTTTCGCCTCTTGCAATTGCTTGCGCCTTCGACCCGCGAAACCCTACTGCCGCAGCGCGCGGCCGGTCAAAGTGTAGAACTCGTTGCAATACTGCGTCAGTTGGCTAGTCGGCAGGCACTGGGTAGCTTCTTGCAACTTCGGGTCGCAGCGCTGCTGCTAACATTGTGCGATGCGGACCTGTCCGTGACCGAAACCGGAACCGTCCAGCAGCTTCTCGCCGATTGTTGTGCGAAGTTGGCTGGCAGCAGCGAGCCAGATGCTTCCCTGGTACGAGCAGTTGACAGTTTGCTGGGCCGTACCAATTCCGATGCTTCCACACATGGTGGGCCGGCAGCATTGCTGGGCCACATTCCAACGGCGCATGCGCCAACCGCAGCGCTGCAGACTACAGAACAGGGTCGATCCGAAGTCATGTATGGCGTCAAGGATCGCAGCTCGGCGCCAGATGACGTGGTCTGGCGCGTCACGGCGATTGAGCCGGCTGCCGCGTCGCAAAGACCTGGGTTGCTGGTGGGCGATGCCGGCGTGATCCTGCTTCACCCCTTCCTGCCACGCTTGCTCGAAGCCACCGGCATTGCCGACGCCACGAGCCGCAATCTGCCCGCTGCGCGATTGCCACGCGCGGCGGCGCTGCTGCATTGGCTCGCCACGGGGCGCGAGGAAGTATTCGAGTTCGAACTCTCGCTCACTAAAGTGCTACTCGGCCTGACTCCCACTGACTCGTTGGTGGTTGCGGGAGGGCTGCTGAGCGACAACGACCGCGCCGAGGGCAATGCATTACTCGTGGCCGTGGTCGAACACTGGACCGCCCTGCGCAATACCAGTGTCGCCGGGCTGCGCGTGTCATTCCTGCAGCGGCGCGGTCTATTGCGTGACGACGATCGCGGCTGGTGGCTGCGGGTGGAAGCAGAATCCTTCGACCTGCTACTCGGCCAACTGCCGTGGGGCATCAGCTTTGTGAAACTGCCATGGATGACCAAACCGATATTCACCGACTGGCCGACGCCCTGAACGCCAACGGGCGCGACCTGGATGCCGAACTGGAGTGGCTGGCGCAGCTGCTGCAGCGACGGCTGGCGTTGTATTTTGCCGACCCGTCGAAAAGCCCCGCCCTGCCAGCGCCCGATACGCCGCCGCCGGCGCTGGACAGCAGCCATTCCCCGTACGCATGTTTCGTCCAGCAGCATCATCTCACGGCGATAGAGCGGGCGGTGCTGCTCCTCGCCCTCACCCCGCATCTGCGACCGCAACTGCTCGACGTGCTGTGGACGCGCAACGAAACGACCCAGCGTGGCTTCTCCGAGTTTGGTGGCTTGCAAGGGATAGCGCAGGGTGCTTTCCTGCCCACCGGCGAGACGGCGGTCTTCCTGCTGGCGGGCGACGATCTCGCGACGCGGCTGGCCGCCACCGGTTTGCTGGCTCCCGATCAGAAGCTCTCGCGGCTCGATGTCCTACAGCTTGGCACCGCACCGCACCACGAGTCGACACTTTCCGGCTCACTCCAAGTGAGCGCGCGCTTTTTGGGTCTGATCACTCGCGGCCGCGAAGCGGCGCCCCCATTCGATCAGCATTTTCCCGCGCGGCGAGTGCATACTGACCTCGCGTGGCGCGACCTGGTGCTCCCCAACAGCACGCTGGAACAACTCGAAGAAATCCGCAATTGGCTGCTGCATGGGCGGACGCTCTTGCATGATTGGGGGATGGCGAGCCGGCTGCGGCCAGGCTATACGAGCCTCTTCTGTGGGCCACCCGGAACCGGCAAAACGCTGTCGGCCTGCTTGCTGGGCAAGCTGTGCGACTGCGAGGTTTACAAGATCGACCTATCCATGGTGGTGTCGAAATACATCGGCGAGACCGAGAAAAATCTGGCCCGCGTTTTCGACCAGGCCGAGCACCGTGGCTGGATCCTGTTTTTCGACGAGGCCGATGCGCTGTTCGGAAAGCGCACCCGAGTCGAGGATTCGCACGACCGCTACGCCAACCAAGAAGTGAGCTTTCTGTTGCAGCGGATCGAAGAATTTGACGGCGTCGTCATTCTGGCCTCGAACCTGCGAAACAACATTGACGACGCCTTTCTACGCCGCTTCCAATCGGTCGTGCAGTTCTCTATGCCGCGTGCTCCGGAGCGTCTGCAGATCTGGCGCGAGGCGCTGCCGGCCAAGGCTCGGCTTGAACCGGCCCTGGATCTGGTCCGCACTGCCGAGCGGCACGAGCTCTCGGGCGGCACCATTATCAATATCGCCCGCTACGCCGCGCTAAGGGCCTTATCGCGCGGCGACCACATCATCCTTTCCCAAGACGTGGATGACGGCATTCGCCGAGAGTTGCAGAAGGAGGGTCGGGCGTTCTGACGCGCCTCGAAAATACGATGCACGCTTCGCCGCAAAAAGTCGTCAATCGAGCCGAAACGCCGGTTGTGAATCGCGCCAGCAAGCCGGCGCCGGCTGCGCATGCGGTGCGTGCGAACCCAGCGCCCAGCCGCGCTCAACAGGCGGGCGAAGGCAAGGTGTCGTCGCCGCACGTAGCGCGCATGGCCGGCAGCATCGTCCAGCGAAAACCGTCCATGGTAGGGAAGGCGGACGGCGCCGGCAGTGCGGTATTCAAGACGACAGGTCTCGGCAAAGTGGCGCAGTACCTGGCCGCCCAAGGCGCACCGGCACTTCGTCGAGGGATCGGAAATCTGCAGAAGCAGAAACGTAATGAGCAAACACACGATGATGCCGGTGAAAAACTGAAGCAGTCTGAACTGGCTGTCCTCATCCCGCGCTCCGAAAGGCAATCGCTAAGCAACTCCGGGCAAGTCAACACGGTCAGCACCAAACCCGCCCCCACCCCCAACGAAAACAAGGCCAAGAACAAGCTGGAGCAATCGCTCGCAGCACACATTCCGAAAACCCTCGAAGACGTTGACGACTTCAAGGACGACAAGAAAGCCCAGCTCATGGGTGCGGACGTGATGCAGGTGGTGCAGGGGGACAAGGACGCCGTGAATTCCACCTTCAAGGAGATGGAGCAGACGCCCGTCCCCGCCCCCGAAAACACGCCGGAGGGGCTTCCGCCCGAAGAACTCGCGCCGCCGACGCCGAACATGAACCTCGGTGAAGGAGCCGTCGCCCCGCTGCAAAAAGAGCACACGGATGTCAGCGCATTCACGAAGGAGGCCGACAGCAAGCTGAAGGAAGAAGGGGTTACACAAGAGCAACTTGATATGGTGGACAGCGGCGACCTCGCCGCAGCGAACACGGAAAAGAAAGGGATGGAGAAAGCGGCTAAGACCGAACCGCTTGCCGTACAGAAGTTCGCCCAGCAGGAAGCCGCTAACGTCGACAAGGACCTCAAGCAAGAAGAGAAGAAAGAGCGCAATGATCTAGCGCGCCAGCGCAAGTCAGGCCTGGGCGCCACTGCTCAGAAACAGAAAGGAACCCAAACCGCCCTCGAGAAGAAACGCGAAGAAGTCGGCGACAAAATCAATGGCATCTTCAAAGCGGCGCAAGACAAGGTGAAAAAGAAGCTTGCCGACCTCGAAACGCAATCGATGAAACGATTCGACGATGGCAACGCGAACGCCTCAAAGGAATTTGAAGACAACGTCGAACGCGAGCTCGACAAATACAAGGACGAGCGCTACTCCGGAATTACGGGCAGGCTCAAAAAAGCCAAAGATTGGTTGGTAGGCATGGACGACCTGCCAGGGGTGAAGGAAATCTTCGAGCGCAACCGCAACAGGTTCGTGACCACCATCAACAAGCTGGTGGACGAGATCACCGTCGACAACAAGCGCGTCATTCAAGAGTGTAAAGACGAACTGACCAACGCCAAAAAAGAGATCAAATCATACGTCGACAAGCTCGGTCCTGGCCTGAAGTCGGTCGGCAAGAAAGCGGCCGAAGAGATGGACTCGAAGCTTGACGAACTCGATCAGTTCGTCAACCGGAAAGCTGAGGAGCTGCAAAACAAGCTGAAAGATAAGCAGCAGGCCGCCATCAAAGCCATCGACGAGAAGATCGAGAAGATGAAAGAGGCCATGGCGGGCGCGCTGGCGAAGCTCGGCAAGCTACTCCTCTTGGCTGCGAAAAAATTCTTCACTTGGGCACTCGAAAAGGCCGGGTTCTCGCTGGCTGAAATCGAAGGCATCATCAACAAGGGCGTGGCGGTCCTCAAGGCGATCTTCACGCAACCGATCAAGTTCGTGAAGAACTTGATGAATGCTGCCATCACGGGCTTCAAGAACTTCGGAAAGAACTTTCTCACCCATCTAAAGAACGCCCTCTTCGAGTGGCTCACCGGTTCGTTGCAGGGTCTCGTGCTCCCCAAGACTTGGGACTTCCAGGGGATCATCAGTGTTGCCCTGCAGATGATCGGCATCTCCTACCAAAACATTCGCAAGCACATGGTGGCGGTGATGGGTGAACCGATCGTGGCCGGGCTGGAAAAAACCTTCACACTCGTGAAAACGCTCATCACCGACGGCCCAATGGCCGCCTGGGAGCAGCTCAAAGAGATGGCTGGCGAGATGCGCGACGCTTTCGTCGAAGCGGTCAAAGATTTCATCAAGATGAAGATCATCGAGCAAGCCATCCAGTGGGTAGTCAGCCTTTTCATTCCGGGCGCCGGCATCATTAAGGCCATCATCGGTATCTACGACACCGTCATGTTCTTTATTCAAAAAGCGAAGCAGATCATGCAGATGATCGCCAGCTTCCTGGGCTCCATCGCGGAGATTGCTGCCGGGAATATCGGAGCGGCCGCTGATGCGATGGAGAACGGGTTGGCGCGGGGACTGTCGCTGGTGATTAACTTCCTGGCGAGTTTACTGCGTCTATCCGGAATCACGGACAAGATCCGGACTGCGATCCAGAAGATCAGAGACAAGGTGGATGCGGTGATGCTGAAAGTTGCGAAGTGGATTGCGGAGAAGGCGAAAAAGTTATTCGCGACAGTATTTGGAAAGCGTGATGGACCGCAACCCGCGACACCGGCGGGTGGCACCCGATGAGCTTCCCCCTGGAGCCGA
>CAZFLF010000055.1:9317-13944 GCA_964519825.1 uncultured Pirellulaceae bacterium
CGGGCGCGGCAACCGGCGAGGATTCCGATAAGGAATTGTCGGCCGTTTCAGTTCCATTCTCAATGAATGGTGCGGGACATAAGGTCTGGCTGGAGAAAAAGGAGGGAAAATGGGAAATTATGATGGGTTCTGAAATCCCAGGCATCCTTTACACAAAACTGCTTTCCGCTGAAGTCGAGGTGAACGACAACATCAAGGAAAAGGTGCCAACCAAGGTCAAGGGTGCTTCTTGGGAATCTCTTCTGCAAGCGATTGAAAAACGTAAAGGTGATGCTGTTTCAATCTTTGCACTCCTGAAGCGTATCGAGAGTAAAGACCCGGCCAAAAAAAGTCTGCAAGCCATAGTTGCGAAGGACATCAATACTCTGATCAGAAAACTACAGGAACTGGGTGATACTCATGGCATCCAATCCCTGATTATCATCCGCACAATGAAGCACAAATCGAGATTTGTTGCTGGCGACACGATCAACCTGTCACATCCAAAGCTTGGAAGTCGAGACGCAATGCGTGGCGTCTTTTATGGTGGCTTTAATTCGACAGCGAAAAGTTGGAGCACCGGCATCCGTAATACGGTGTTTAGCCCTGCTTCTCCACTTGCCGGGCGTCAAGATCCGACAAACCCATCCAATGTTTTAAGCCAAGCATCGTACGCGGACGAACTGCGTTGGTATGGAAAAACCACCGTCGGCGGGACTCATTACGCGACCGTTCCGAAAGACGAACTTAATATTGACCATCACCCGGAAGGAGTGGCGAAGCATTGGAATATTACGGGACGATTTACAACTCAAGACAAACGAGAAACGTGGTACAGCAATACAAATATCAACAATCTAAGAATCATTTCAGGCAGCCTTAACAAGTCGCTTGGCGCATCTGAACCGCAAAAGGAGTTGCAAGTCGGACCTAACTTCTTTGGCCCAATAAAGCCAGATCATGAGATGACTTAGGTAAAGGGGTCAGGAGCATATGTTTGGATGAATGCGATGGATAAGGTGGATTCCGTTAACCAATTTCTTTGGACGCCCTCGCTTTCGAGGTCAGAATCATTTCAGCCGTTGCCGACTTTCACTGGACGCCCTCTGGGCCGGAGAGTTGATTCCAATCCCCGCAATATCAAGTGAGCGTGGTGCGAGGGAAGAAGCGTCAGGAAGTTCTGCGGCTTCTTGCCACTTTCTTAGGCAACGGATTCGTCGGTCCTCCGATAACGGTGGCATAGGACAGTGCGGGAGTAACCATTTCCAGACAAGTAGATCTTTCTCTCCCCAAAAAAAGGAAGCAAAAATGGTCTCGCTTGGACTCACTCTTGAAACGGTATTGAATGAACGACGGAAAGCGCAGCATTTCTACCGTTTTGCAAAAAAGCAGCTTTGCGCGGAAAATCTGGACTTTTTGTTTGCCTGCCGGCAACTGAATCCGGGTTTGGGAGTCGCGACATTTCGGCCATTGCCACTCGATGCTACAGCGCAAGGAGGGGCGGCGTCGGCCCGTTACATTTACGATCGCTTCATCGTCGCGGCGGGAAATCACCCCAACCGCGTACAGGTCAATGTCAAGTCGTCAACTAAGAATGCCCTCGATCAGCTGGCCAATCTGGGGACGCTTGGGATCATGTCGTTCAACCAAGCTTACCAGGATGTGTTGACTCTGGTGAGGAATGATACTTGGAAAGTGTTTGCATCGCCGCTGTCAAACGAACTGACTCTGGCGAAACCATTCTGGGAAAACGACGACCTGCGCGGATATATTCAGCATTAAATAAAGGGGTCAGGAGCATATGTCTCCGTGCCGTGCAATATATGCTCCTGCTCCCTTTTCCCAAACGATCGCGTTCGACGTTCCCGTTTATGAGCACAGTTGCCTCGGCGAAAGATCGCGCAATAATTAGCCGAGGAGTTAACCATGTCTGAAGAACATCCGATCCAATTCATTCCAGTCGCCATGGGAGATGGCCAGCACCCGGAGCAAGGCAATCGAGGGGAGCCCAGCCAGCCCGATCCTCGTGACACCCACTTGCTCGATGCCTATTCGCAAGCAGTCATCCATGTCGTGGAGACCGTTTCACCAGCGGTCCTGAGCATAACTGGGCGGGACCCCGAACGATCGCCAGGTTCCGGGTCCGGATTTCTTATCACGCCGGACGGGTACGCGATTACTAATAGTCACGTCGTTCATAACAGGTCGCAGCTGGTCGCGGAGACAAGTGACGGCGACCGCGTCGACGCCACGGTTGTCGGAGACGACCCTGCAACCGACATCGCTTTACTGCGACTGGCATCCAGAGACCTCCCCTATGCGCAAATCGGCGACTCAGACTCCCTTCGCGTTGGGCAATTAGTAATCGCCATAGGTAGTCCGCTCGGTCTGCATTCCACGGTTTCCACCGGTGTGCTGAGTGCGTTGGGCCGGAGTATGCGGAGCCGCGATGGCCGGTTGATCGAAAACATTGTGCAGCATGCAGCACCGATCAACCCTGGAAACTCCGGTGGTCCGCTCGTCGATTCGCGCGGACAAGTGATCGGCGTTAATACGGCCATCATCGCCTTTACGCAGGGGTTGGGATTCGCCATTCCCAGCAATACGGCGCAGTGGATTGCCACGGAGATTCTCGGACACGGGAAGGTGCGCCGCAGGACGTTAGGCATTACCGCCGCAGTTCGACGTTTGCCGAGGGCGTTCGTGCGCGAACTCGATCTGCTAGCCGACCAGGGGGTTGAAGTCATGGACGTTTTGTCCGGTAGCGCCGCCGCCCAAGCCGGACTTCAAGCAGGTGACTTGATCGTGGCCATCCATGACCGATTGGTCTCAAGCATTGACGATCTCCATCGACTTCTATCCCGCCAGTTCGGCGAACAAAATCTGGACTTGACGATCGTGCGCAGCGGACGCAAGTCGCAAATCACCATCGCGTGGTCGAAGTAGTATTGCCATCAAAGTTTGTCCGCAAACATCGTCTTGTAATGGCGATACCACTCACTTTGAAAGCATTCCTGTGGGTCGTACTTCTTCTTCAGACGCAGAAAGTCAACAAACTGCGGATAGCAGGTTTCCACTTGTTTGCGTGTCGCCCAGCGGTGATACGTGAAGTAATACCGTCCACCGAATTCGATCGCCCGGTCGATGATCCGTCGGAAGTCCATCGCGGCTTTCTGCTTCCCTTCATCGGTATGTCGTACGTGCAGGTTGCAGACGATGCACACGGACGGCTCTTTGGCCCACGCCAGGAAGGTGTCGTTGTCTTTCTCGATGAAACGAATTGTGCCGTACGTCATATCGACGTGATGCTCGATAAAGTCCTGCCGCACTTTCGCCATAAAGGGGACGAAATTGTCTTGGGTTACGTACGCTTCGGTGATCATTTCCGTTCCGCGTCGTTTGTCCACGGCATTGCGGTAACCGTCGAAACTGCCGGCAAGCTGGTGTGTGTCGGACCAGTACACTTGTTCGTTGGTCGAAAGGTAATACTTGCTATACCTTTCAAAGGCACGCTTCTTGTCGGTGCGCGCCAAAGTGTAGAACTCGATCCAATCCTGCGCGCTGAGCTGCTTCTGCTGCGTCGGGATCGGGGTGTCGAGTGCAACGGGCCGGTAACATGAAAACACTCCTGCGTGTGCTACGGCCTCGGCGTCCAGATCCGTGGAATACTGGCAATCGCCGTACACGAACCCAGTCGCCAGCCGCTTCTCAACCCAGGGGAGCAGATCTTTAACTGGAATCACCTCAACCATCCGTTGCACTTTCGTGCGCTTCACCAGTCGCAACGTGACGTGGACGATGATGCCGAACAGGCCATAACCGCCGATCGCCAGTGAAAAAAGCTCCTGGTTCTCGTCGCGGCTGCACTTCTGCAACTTGCCGTCGGCGGTAAGCAGCATGAACGACTCGACGTCGGCGACAATCGGGGGAAATCTCAGGCCGCGGCCGTGCACGTTCGAGGCGAGTGAACCTCCCAGGCTGACGCGATCGACTCCCGTCTGCTTTTCGCGGATGGCCCACGATTCATTCTGGCCAGCCTGCTCGGCCTGGAGGTACTCGATCAGCTCCGGCCATTCGATTCCGGCCTCGACCGTAATTCGTCCCCCAGCTTTGTCGAACTTCACGACCTGCTTGCAGCCTCGGGTGTCCAGCAGCATCGTTTCGCTGCCGAACTGCTGGCCACCCATGGCATGGCGTCCCCCGCCACGCTGACGGCCCGCCCTTGGCGCTGCGCCTCGCGCAGTGCGATCTGAATGTCGTCGATCGAACGGGGATTTTTGATTTCATGCACCCGGGTCGCGTTCAACTGCGATTGGACATCATTGACCTCAATGCCGCCGGACTCGTCCGCGCGGGCGAAAAACGGGGCGGAGGGGAGCGCAATGGCCATTCCCATTTGGGCCGAAGCTTTGAGAAGTTCGCGACGTGTCGGCATGATTCGACCTCCTGACAGGAACTGCAAGGCTATGCCACCAGACTATTCCTAACCCGCCGGTGGCGACAGAGCGGCGGCACGCACAATGCGCGATTCGAGGAAAGCCGAACCAACCACATAGCGGATCCCCAGAAAGGTCAGTGCCAGGGCGACCGCCTGAACAGCATGTGCCAGAGCGTTGTGGTTGAAGTAGACCGGATCAACGCCAATCCT
>CAZFLF010000056.1:0-13940 GCA_964519825.1 uncultured Pirellulaceae bacterium
CACGACCTTCACAAGAAGTTCGCGTCTGGCGTGGTGAATTGGAACACTCCGCCGGGTCAGCCCAATCCGCCGCAGTTCCGCACCGTGTCGCTCTTCGTAATGATGTTGCCGCAAATCGAACAAGGCCCATTATCAGCTCAGTGGGATTTCAACGATCCGTGGCAGAACGTTTTGGCGGGCCGAGCTGCGACCGTGCTCGGCATAATAATCTGTCCATCCGACTACCTGCCAAGCAAGACCGCAGCGGACAACAACGGGCGTCTATTCGCGTTGACCAGCTACGGCGGATGCGGTGGCGTGCAATCGTATCGTCCGGCATCGGCCACGTTGGACGGGATTTTTTTCCGCAACAGCGACATGCGAATGGCAGACATAACCGATGGAACCAGCAACACGCTGCTATTCGGCGAGCGCTACCACCGCGATGTCGAATACGACAACAATGCTGGCACATTTACCAAGATGGCGGGCTGGGGGTACTGGTCGCCGTCGAGCGGCCAGCCGGGCGTTGGTGATGTGACGCTCGGTACGCTGGTGCCAGTCAACTACCGTCACCCGCCGGGAGTTGCCGTCAACAATACCTATGAAGATCGACGCATCACCGCCATGGGAAGCGGCCATCCCGGCGGCTGCAATGTTTCGCTCGGCGACGGTTCCACTCGCTTTATCGCGCAGACAATCGACCTGTCGACGTTTCAGTCCCTCAGTACACGCGCCAAAGGTGAAGTCATCGGTGAGTACTAAGCGTCGTCGCTCAGCGAAGAAACGCTGGCCTGGCTGCCGTGCGCGCTGTGTTGAGGCCGTCCGAGTATTTTCAATTTGCAGTCTGTACTAAAGTGGAACAATCCCAAGTCGTCGTCTCTGTCGCAAATCGCATCCCAGAATGTTCTGCTATCAGTTATTCGTCCTGACGTCAGAGGCTCGGTTTGACGGTGAAAAAGCTCTCCGACCGAACTTGTAGAAGAGCGCCGGAGTGACGATCTGATCGAGGATGGTCGAGGCCAACATGCCACCGAACACCACCACGGCTAGCGGATAAAGAATCTCTTTGCCCGTTTGGCCAGCTCCGAGCAGTAGTGGCAGCAAGCCAACAAAGCTCGTCATGGCTGTCATCATGACGGGGGCCAGTCGTTCCAGGCTGCCGCGGATCACCATGTGTTCGGTAAATCCTTCTCCTTCGTACTTCATGAGGTGGATGTAGTGCGAAATCATCATGATGCCGTTTCGGCTTACGATCCCGATGAGCGTGATAAAGCCGACCCAATGGGCGACGGAAAGGCTCGTCGCTTGCACCCAGACCTTGGGCCATAGCCACCAAGGTGCGGCGTGTAGGGCCTCGCTCGTTGGCCAGTTCGTTAAGAGTAGTGCGATTACCGAGCCAATCGCCGCGAGCGGAATATTTGCCAGCACTTGAACCGCCGCGACCCAAGAGTCGAGCGCTTTGCAAAGCAAAAGAAACACGCCGACCACGGAAAAGGCTCCGAGAACAGCCAGCCGAAGGTTCGCTTGCTGTTGGGCTTCGAACTGACCACCCAATTCGATGCGGTAGTTGCCAGCAAGTCCGCGAAGCTGTTCTTCGACCGGGCGAATTTCTT
Source organism: uncultured Pirellulaceae bacterium (assembly GCA_964519825.1). GTDB lineage: Bacteria > Planctomycetota > Planctomycetia > Pirellulales > Pirellulaceae > CAZFLF01. Next base: position 1,596 of record CAZFLF010000056.1, read on the forward strand.
GCTGAATATCTCGGACGACGCTTGCCAGGTCTCTCCCCTGCACATTGCAAAAGACAACAATGCGCCGCTGCACATATTCACGGTTCAGCGTGTTGGGTCCTGTCGTGTCGAGAACCTCTGCGACGTCTCCCAGCGCCACCTTGCGCCCCGAAGGCGTGTCGAGAATGGTCTTATTGATTTCATCCGGGTTATTGCGAGATGCTTCATCAAACCACACCACAAGGTCGAAGTACTTGTCTTCGTCAAGTATTTGTGAGACCGTCCGCCCCTTGTATGCAATTTCCAGCATCTCAGCGATGTCGCCAGGTGCGAGACCGTAACGTGCCGCTTGCTCATGTTTGACTCGCAGCCGCAGCTGCGAAATCTCGATCTGCGGTTCCGTTTGTAAATCGACGACTCCGGGGATGTGGCTCATCCGCTCTTGAATATCTTGGGCCGCAGTCCGCAGTTCTCGGAGGTCCGGCCCGAACACCTTGACAGCGATTTGGGCGCGCACCCCGGACATGATATGGTCGAGTCGGTGGGAGATCGGTTGGCCGACATTCACCTTCACCCCGGGAACACTTGTGACCTTGTCACGGATATCAGCCAGAACTGTCTCGCGTGGCCGGCCATGACGTTCAAACGACCAAAGGTGCACAATCGGAATCAGGCGAAGGACTGAGTAACCGACCCCTTTTCGTGGCGTTTCATGCGGCTGAAGTCGCACGTCGATCTCGGAGGAGTTGACCCCCTCCGCGTGCTCGTCAAGCTCGGCCCGACCGGTACGGCGTGCGACAGAGATCACTTCTGGCACTTCGAGGATCAGCTCCTCAACTCGGCGCGCCACGCGATTGCTCTCACCTAAGCTCGTTCCTGGCTCTGTCTGCACGTTGATCGTGAGTGTCCCTTCGTTGAAAGGGGGCAAAAACTCACCGCCCATCCACAGAATGCTTGTCACCGACAGAACCACCAGAACAGATACCACAGCCAGGATGACGTAGGCATGCCGAAGGGTGAATCGCAGTGTCCGCTCGAAGATCCACTTGAGCCACCGCAGCAAAAAGGGATCGCCTTTCTCGTCGAGGAATTTTGCTCCGGGGAGCAGAAACGATCCCAGCACTGGCGTGATCGTCAGTGAAACGACCAAGGACGACAAGAGCGACACGATGTACGCGATGCCCAGCGGCGCAAACATTCGGCCTTCGAGCCCGTCCAAAGCAAAGAGTGGCAGGACGACCAGCGTCACGATCAGTGTTGCGTAGACAATTGAATTACGCACCTCGCTTGAGGCCTGGAAAACAATCTGCAGTGCTGGCTTGGGAGTTGCCAGCTGCTGGTTCTCCTTGAGACGTCGGTAAATATTTTCAATATCGACGATCGAGTCATCGACTAAGTCACCGATGGCGACCGCGATACCACCCATCGTCATCGTATTAATCGAAATCCCAAACCACCAAAAGACCAACACCGTGATGAGAATCGACACGGGCATTGCGGTGAGCGAGCTGATACTGACACGGAGATTCCACATAAAAAGAAACAGGATGACCACGACCCACAAAGCACCGTCGCGCACCGCTTCCACCACGTTATGGACGGCCGCTTGAATAAAGTCGGCTTGTTTGAAGATGCGGCGCTCAATCACCACGTCTTCAGGGAGGTCCTTCTGAAGTTCCGTCAGAATCTTGTCCAGTTCACGATCGAGCTGTAGCGTGTCCGCGTTCGGCTGCTTTTGAACGGCCATGATGACTGCATCGCCGCCCGACTTGCCGTTTTTCTCGCGAACCCAAACGCTTCCATCGCCACGTCGCACCGGCCCACCCAATCGAACTTCTGCCACGTCCTTGATCAGCACGGGACGCGGATCGCGCCATACAACCACTGTGTTCTCGATCTGATCGACAGCTAGGCTTTGGCCACTGATCCGTATGAGCGACTCCTTCTCCGACCGTTCCATGATGCCGCCGCCGGCGATAACGTTGGCCTTGGCGGTTGCATCCGTGAGTGCCTGAAGCGATACGTTCTGGGCCGCCAGTCGTTCGGGCGACGTAATCACTTGGTATTGCTTGACAATCCCGCCCATCACCGTAACTTGCGAAATACCTTCCAATGCCAGTAACCGGTTACGGATGGTAAACTCACCCAATGTCCGCAATTCCATCGCTTTGTGGATTTGCTCTTCGGGCTTTTCTGACGTATTGGACGAGCGCAGGCCCAGCAGCATGATCTCACCCATGATGGACGAGATCGGAGCCATGGCCGGATTGACCGTGCGCGGTAACCGGTCGCGAGCCAGCTGCAGTTTTTCCGCAACGATCTGGCGATCTCGATAGATGTCCGTGCCCCAGTCGAACTCTACCCACACGATCGACAGTCCAATGCCCGAAGCCGATCGAACTCGCTTGACGCCCGTCGCCCCATTCAGGAGATACTCAATCGGTCGAGTCACCAGCACTTCGACCTCTTCAGGAGCCAGGCCGGGCGATTCGCTCATGATCGTGACGGTCGGTCGATTGAGATCCGGGAATACGTCGACGGGCATCTGCGTCAACTGGTAGCTGCCGAAGAGTGCAATCAGGACGCCGATCGAGAGGACGAGGGCTCGATTCTTCAGTGAAAACGCAATGATGCTGTCGAGCATGCTGGATTACCGAATCGAGGCGTACGTGGTCTGAAGTTCCGCGACGCCTTGCACGGCCACGCGTTCACCCTGAGCAAGTCCCGTTTGGATAGTCACATACCGGTCATCCGCCGGACCGAGTGTTACGTGACGTCGCTCGATGAGTCCGCCTTCCTTCTGAACGAACACATAAGCGCGGGTGCCGTCGCGAAGCACGGCCGAAGTCTTTATCGCGAGCTGCGCGTCATACTTGCCCACGATCGCAGAAATCCGCGCCAATAAGTTCGGCTGAATTGTTTGATGGGGCATCTCCGTGAGTTCCAACCACACGCCGAGGGTCCGGTTTTCTCCGACTAGCGTTTGTGCCGATCGAATGACAGTCCCTTCCCCCACAAACTGTGAATCGGCGACCAGCCGAACGCGCGCGGGCGTGCCGACTCTTATGCGTCGTGCCTGCGATTCCGACACGAAACCATGAATCCATGGCCGCGACAGATTCTGAATCTCAAGTAGCGGTTCTTCCTCGGAGATCGTTTCTCCTAGCGTCTTGGTGAGATTCGTAACAACGCCGGCGATTGGTGTTCGGACGGGCAGTACTCGTAACGGTTGACGGGTCTCAATAATCGAATCGACTTGCTCCTCAGACATACCCATTGCGATCAGCGTGCGCTTGGCACTGTCCCGGCGATTTTCAGCCAGATCGCGTTGATTCTCGGTCTCCCACATGCGCCGGGCAGCCACTGCCTGCGAGTCGCGGATCGATTCCATGCGGCGGAGCGTTGTCCCGAGGAGTTCGGATTCCAAGTGCGCCCGAACCATCTCTAACTGTCTGTCCTGGAGTTGAAGCCCCGTGATTTCTGCAACGACTTGGCCGGCCTCGACCTCCTCACCGGGTCCGACCAGCAGGCGATGGAGTAGGCCCGGCATCTGTGAGGAAACCTTCGCGACGTCGTCCGGCCGTAAATCCACGAGCCCGTCAAACTCGACGACTTCCTGAATGACTCGCGGCTCAACCGATTCGATCTGCAAACCGACATTCCGAATTCCTTCGGGACTCAATCGCAATACGCCTAGCACGAAGAATGAAGAAAGAATGTGGCCGCCACGGCTGACGACCCGGTCGCCTGGATATAACTGGCCGCCGCGAATTTCGGTATGCGACGAATTCTGCGCACCAACCACAACGTTCTGGCGCTGAAATTCGTATCCTTTGGCCGTCGATGCGACCTCGACTAACACATAACGCTCCGCGCCCGTGCCGAGTATCGCCGAGGTCGGCACCGTCAATACATGTTGCGCCGGCGAAGTGGTGATCCTAACCAGTCCGTACATGCCCGGCAGATATTTCGGTTCGCTGGTAGGATTCGTGATTTCCGCCCAAACGGTCCCGAGGCTAGTCTTTGGATCAACGTAGAAGCTCGGGATCGTGACATTGGTCCGTATAACTTCCTCCGGGTAAGCAGATAGCTCTAGTTCAACGCTTTGGCCCTTCTCGACCTTACCGATGTCCCGTTCCAAAACCCCGATCTGTATCCACAACGTCGAAAGATCGGTGACCTTGAACAGGTGCTCCGTCGCGGCGACCACTTTTCCCACCGCCAGATCGGTATGGCTTACTGTGCCGGCGGCGGGGCTCGTGATCGGCAAGAGCAAGGGGGATGCGTCGTCTGCTTTTGACTCAATCTGCACCAGAGCTTTTCCTTGAAAGCCGAGTGCCTTCAGCTTCGCTCGGGCGATCTCCAGCGCGTTCTGATTCTGCAACTGCTTGTTCTCCACTTCCAAAAGCTCGCGCCCAGCGATGGCCTGGCTTTCAACGAGTTTTCGTATCCGGACGAGTTCACGCTCGGACAGCTCAATTTCTTTCAAAGCGTTCTTGAGTTGGAGCCGCACCACCTCCAGTTCCGGACTGGAAAGCTCGGCGAGCAGTTGTCCCTCCTTGACCGTTTCGCCAGTCTCCACGTACAGCTGGGCAATACGGCCGGAGATTTGAGGACTTACGAGATGCTGACGTTGCCACGGGGTCACGAGTGTCGCATAGGCGAGCACGGTGTTAGCCAGTGCGCGCTTTTCTGCGGCGGCGGTCTGAACGCCCAGTGACTTTTGAGCCTCCGGGCTGAGCGTGAGTAATCCCTTTTTCACGTCGACCTGCACGCCCTTGGACGGCAATGGCGCGTGACCCTCGTGCGCAAGTGCGGTCCGGGGCGCCGAACCAACACTCAAAAAAATGGTCAGTGCTATGACCAAGACGCGCGACAGCATTGGATTGTCTGTCTGTAAGGACATGGCTTGTCTCTACTTGTTCAAATCGATCCGTTGACAAACGATCTTTCGTTTGTGGCCGCTGTTGTCTTCCCAAGCGGCTACAACGACGTCGTTCATTGGCCCGCCAGAAGCGATCGTGGGATCGCCGGCAGCTTTGGCCAGCTCAATGGTCTTATTTGTTCCCAGTTGTCGCAGCATGAGCGATTGTCCGCGCTTGCGCACCCACACGGCGATCGGACCTTGTGCTGATGTCGTAAGCCAAGGCTGTTCGCCCGGACCTAGTTCGATCTCCTTGGCGTTATCCGAGCCGCAGAAGTACACAGTCTTATCTCGCCGCCAAACGGTTGCCGCCTTACCGTCGGCTAATACCGTGATACTCCCGCCGTCCATCGGGCAGTGATCAAGTGACCAAGAACCGGCTCCAAGCTTGTGTGCGGACGCGAACGTCTTTCCGCCATCGCTAGAGATGGAGTGATACATATCCCGTTTCCCCTCGAGCGTGTTTCGCCACATGACGTGAATCTTTCCGTCCGGCGCGTAGGTGACGCTTGGATGACAACACTCGCAGACACTGCCGCTGGGCGAGTGATAGACCAGGACGTTCTTCGACCAGGTCTTACCACCATCCGTTGAAGTCGAGGAGAACACCTCGGTCGTTTTGTGGCGCAAATCGAGCCACGCGCAGGTGATTTCGCCCTGGGGGCTGGCCGCCATCGCGTGCAAACCCTCCCGAGCTGAATCGGGTTTGTCATGGTCATTGACAGTAACCGGTTCCTCCCAAGTTTTTCCGCCGTTGGTGGACCGAAATAGGAGGACATCTCCGTCACGTCCTTTGCCTTGCTTACCACCAATCACGGAAATGCAGACTGCATTGCCGCTAATTGCGATCCGGGGTCCTCGCCGCATGCCGAGCGATAGGACGTGGCCTGAGCCCAGACTGACTGGTTTGGAAAAACTCTTTCCGCCATCAGCTGAGCGCGCGTACCGAACGTCGTCATTTGCGCCATAGGCAATGTGGATTGTCCCGGCAGTATCGATCGCTATCTGCGGTTGCTGCGGATGCTTTGGCGGTGATGGATCAGCCACGACTACAGGCTCACCAGCGGCTGCCGACGCTACATAGGAAACGAGTGCAAGTAAGCAGCAGGGCAATATTGAAATGGGTCGCATTAGAATCACTTTCTAGAAAGGCTACGACCTGAAAACGGTAATCACGGCGTCTTCGACGATGCAGTTTTGCCGTCTTGCACGTACGAATTGGGGTCTTTGATCTGAGTCGGATCGGACTTGGCCAACGCCACGAATTCGTCGATGCACGGAGGGCAGCAGAATTCGTAGGTCTTGCTGCCGACGATCCAGGTGAATTTTGGGTTGGCTTTTGTCAAAGTAATCGGGCAGATCTTGTCACCTGGCGCCGGTTTGAGGTCATGCGAAGCCGTCATCCCCTTGAATTTCTGAGGCGCCGTTACGTTGCCGTTGGCTTCAATATCGGCCGCTGTGTAGACGCCACCTGGTGTCAGGTAAAGTTCTCTAGCTTCAGCACCGTCCTTGGCTTCTGGCATCGCTTTTTCGCCATGGCCATCACTACCCGTGGAAAAACCCATGCGGAACCGTTCGCCGGCGATCGTGATGTTCGGAATGGTGATGTCGACCTTCTTACCCACGGTTTCGTCAGGTAGCTGACCAACGAAGAGGGAAGCCTTTCCTTGCGCGTCACCAGGCTGAGGTTGTGGTTTCACTTCAATCTGGACTGAGTCCGTCGCTCCTTCTGGCTTGACGTACGCAACCAAGTCTTGGGCTTCAATATCGACGACCCGCGACTCGTCGCTTCCCAGCATGTAGAGTTTTAGAGCTCCGCTCTTCTCGACGATTGCTTCGACGTGGTAACTGTCGCGACCAAGGGACACGATGTTGCCACCGTGCGCGCCCGGCTTGTGGCCATGTTCTTCATCAGGACCAGCGGCGTGGCCCGGGCTTTCATTCGCCACTGTCGGCACCTTGGCCGTCGTTTGTTGAGGGGTGGCCGGCTGAGAACTGGAATTGTTGCAACCTGCCACAATCACGAAGGTCGCAGCGGCCGTAATCGAAATTAAGAAAACTACGCGTGGGATTGTTTTGCGCATCGGAATACTCGTTGGGTTGAACCCGAAAGGAATCAAATCGAAGTGGAGTCTTGGGTCAAAGCGACCTGCCGCAAAGCACCGTGCGACAGGTAACCAGATATCGCGAATGCCTAACAAGTGCCTAAAAGCATTCGACGATAAGCGGAAGACTTAGCACCGCATAATCTGATAAGCGCGCAGTAGATCCCTACCAGCCAGAGAGGCTGGAGGGCCGCTCAAAAACCGTTCCTTTTCAGCCGAACACATGTCAGTCGAGTCAGCTGAAATGCTGGCGGGTAACGCCAAGAAGTCGCTTAGGAGAGTCGATTCCAGGCCGTTTCTCAAGACATCGGTCTTAGGAACGGCTGCACCAGCCACGCTGGCATGATGTTTACGGCACGGGCAGGAACCAGGGGCGTGATCCCTCGGCGAACGGGAATCGTGACTGGTCTTGGCCGATGAGTTACTGCAACATGATCGCTGGCCGGAAACTTGGACGGGCATCGCATGTCCGAGCGCGCAGCAGCAAAACAGCGGTCCGCAAAACGCTGCAAACCCTAGGTACGCTGTTAGGATAATGCGAAACATCTTCAACCTCGAAATCTTTCCGTACAGCTTAGGCTTTATTCGGCGCAGCATAAAGCCTACGGTCTGATCAACTGTCATTGAGTGTTGAGAACCGGGCAGCAAAAATCAAACGTCGCGTATTCTTTCGGAACTGAGCTGAAGCATCCGGCCAACGCTCGCTTTCGGATCGGCAGAGAACACGTTCTCGACTGCCTGTTCGAGGATCAACGCGTGACCATCCGATCCATGACGATCAAGACAACCACCAGCGCCGGAACCCAGAACAACAGGAACACGCCTAAAGACACCTGGACCAATTCGGGCAGCATAAGTTTGCCGCGGTCGCCCCATTTCATCACGGTGCGACCAAGCCAGCCGGACGCCTCTGCAAACAGATACGAACCAATCATTAGCCCCATTACACCGGCAATCGCGTCCCAGTTACCTTGTCCGAGAGCCGCCGCACCGGTTCCGGGGCAATATCCGATCAGCGCAAATCCGACACCGAACACCAACCCGCCGATGATGTTGGCCGCATATCGTGTCGGTTTCACATGCAGCTTCACGAGGCCAATCGCCTGGAGACTGAAAATGCCCAACGTCCCAACGACGATGGCGGTGAGCATTACCTTGACGACTGTGAAGTCTTCGAGCAGGAGCGCACCGAGCAATATGTGGTACTTTGCCACGCCGCCCTTCTGCAGCAAGAACCCAAAGATCACGCCGAACACTACCCCCAGCACCAGTTGTTTCGCGGAGAATTCCTTTTTTGTGGGGGTGTCCTTCTCTGGACCGCCCTTGTCGACCGGCAGCTTTGATTGCTCATCGAATGCTTTGGTTGGTGCGGTCATAGGCTGTCTCCGGTGACTCGATGATGAAAAGTTACAAGCGGAACATCAGCAGCGCCGTGGCGATTCCGCCGACGAAGAAGCAAATGACCGCGATCCACGAGCCGACTGACAGTTGCATTGTTCCACTGATACCATGCCCACTGGTACAGCCGCCGGCCAGTCGTGATCCAAAGGCCATCAAGACGCCACCGATGAGTGCAGCGGCCAATCGCGACACGAGGCTTCCCTCGCCAAAGCGGGCTTCCCACATTGGTGGCAACCATTCACCCGTCAGCTCATTCCCGTGCCATGCCGCCAGGAAAGCACCCCCGATCGCTCCCACTACGAGCATCACTTCCCAATCCACGACTGGCTTATTGTCCTTGTAATACTTCAGCGACTCGGTGTGCTTAGGGGCCACGAGCTTGCCCAGCATACCGGCCACTCGAGCATAGGCCGTCGATGCGCCGAGCGGCTTATCGGAAAAGTAAAACGTCAGCATGGACAGCAGACCGATCAAGGCGCCCACGACATAGGGTGACCACGCAGGACCGGGATACGCTTGAGGATGCGTGCCGGGTTCGTCTGACCAAGCTAGTGCCGGCATGGCCAAGAGGATTACAATCGTCAAGTATGAGGGTTTCATTTGTATGTCCCGAAGATGTGTCTTATTTCTCGACCGGGTACTTGGCGTTGATCCACGCCTGCCAGCTTCCCGGCACATTATGGACGTCAAAACCTTCATTCTGCAAAATGCTGGTCCCAATGCTCGCCCGATAACCACTATCGCAGTACACGGCAACTGGCTTTTTTTTCTGCAGTTCCCCCTTGCGCTCGCGAAGTTCAGGCAAGAACATATGACGCGCGCCAGGGATATGTCCCTTCTCCCATTCATCGTGTGAACGGACATCAACAATTTGGAGGCTATCGGCACGCTGCTTCACCTCGTGGACGGTTATCTGATCAACTTCGGCGAGCGGTAGGCCGGCGTTGTCCCAGGCCTTCATTCCTCCGACGAGATAACCGGCGAATTTCGTATAACCGGTCCGCAGAAAGAGCGGGATCACCCTTTCCACATCCAGGTCGCTTTCGAGCACCAACAGCACGGGTTGCTCAGGATCGAGCAGCCAGCCGGCCCAAATCGATAGCTCGGGTAGTCCCGCAATATTGAGTGCGGTTTCGACATGACCGCCGCCGAAGGCCAACATCGAGCGGGTATCGACAACGACCGCCTCACCCTTCTCGATTGCGGCTTTGAACGCCTTCGAAGGGAGTGCTGCTACCTGTGGCAAGTTGCCAAGTACCTGGGGGCCTTTCGCATTCAGCTTTTTCATCCGCTTGTAATACGTAGGCTCCGGTGGGGCGGTCGACAGGGCGTACTCTTTGAATTCCTTCTTATCAGGATGCTGCAGAAATGGGTTGAATCGCCGTTCATAGCCGATGGCGCTGCTCAGCCGGTCACCGATGTCGGCACCACAAGGAGATCCGTGTCCGTGCGACGGATAAATGATGACGTCATCATCTAACTTCAAATAATAGTCATACAGAGTGTTGTAGAGCTTCTCAGCGAGTTTCTCGGCCTGGTCATCGCCCATAAGGTCTGGCCGGCCTGCAGAATTAACGAATAGCGAGTCGCCCGTGAAAACGCCCCAAGGCCTTGGTGCGCGCTTCTTTTCCGCTGCCTCGTAAGCCATGTGCTCGGTGGTGTGCCCAGGCGTGTAACGCGCCGTGAGCAAGAGATCGCCCAGTTCAAACGTGTCTCCGTTCTTGACCGCCCGATGCTCGAAACCGTACTTTGCGCCTCCCTCGTTGCTGACGTAAATCTCCGCCGTCTGGACCCGGTTCGCCAATTCACGTGCGCCGCTGACCAGGTCGGCGTGGATGTGCGTTTCAAACACATGCGTGATTGCTACTTTACGCTTCCGCGCCAACTCGACGTAAATCTCGACATCCGGCCGGGGGTCAATCACCGCCGCTGTGCCGGCTTTATCGTCTCCAATAAGATAGGAAAGCTCGGCGATTCCTTCGGTTTGAACGCTTTCCATAATCATGGACATTGGCAACTCCTCGAAAATTTGTTCTTGGCCAAAATTCTCTCCGGCAGGTATGTCTGGGCGGCTTCTATAGCCCGGACGCCTGCTCCGTGTGCAGTTGCGCGCGGGGATTTTGTGATCGCTTTCGTGCCAGCGAGGCTACCAAACAGCCAAGCTGCTGTTCCCCAATTACAAGTGCTCCCACCCATGGCCAAGGCGACGCTCGGTTAATTCCCGGAAACGTGACCTCGCCCAAGTTCCCGAGACCGTTTATGACTGGCTCCAGCATGGGAAACACGGCAACGAACAGCGCTGCTCCCGCGAGCATCTCCAAAATCCGTACTGCGAACGCGCTTGAATGTGAAGGGATTTTTCATCGCTCGTCCTCTCGTTTGAGGACGTTGGTATCCGAAGGGGACTGCTCATCGAATTGGCGGTCGTTCTGGCGCGAAGTGCCCGACGGGCACTGGCGGGGCCCTCAGGTCTGCACGCCCATACGCGGCAAGACGAATAACCACAAAATCAAAAAACCGACGGCAAGGATTACCGGGATAGCATTGCCTGATTCCATAATTGATGGAAGCATGTCAATTCTCCAGTCATTTGGAATGTGTCACGTTCAACCACTTAACTGAATTTGCAAGTCTCGTGCCGACCTCGTCCATTAATTTTCTGCAGCGGGTCCAGTATGGCGTAGGGCTTGCGGCGGGTTTGAACTGATCCGGTGGCTCAACGACTCGGAGATTGCACCTATGCGTAAAATTGCACCTATGCGTAAAACCGTGAAGCCGCAAACCATTCCTGAAGACCTTCTCACCCTCATGTCGGAAAAATTCCGTATGCTTGGGGATACGACGCGCCTGGCCATTTTGCGGTGTTTGATGACCGGCGGAGAAATGAATGTCAGTCAGATTGTCAGTTCAACGGGGCGCGGGCTGGCCAATGTTTCGAAGCACCTGAAGCAGCTCGCTGACGCTGGCTTGGTCGCTCGGCGTAGGAAAGGATCCTTCGTACTCTATCGGCTCGGCGATCCAGTCGTCGAAAAAATCTGCCACCTGGTGTGTGACTCGCTCCGACGTGAAATCGAAGCCCAATTAGCTAAGCATCGTCGAACGCTTAAGCGGACGAACCGGGAATAGGCCGCAGGTGTTTTTGCAGCTGTAATCTCTCCTGTCTGATTCGCCACGACGTACTCTTCACACGTGGCACTTGTGGTTGGGGCGGTCGCCATCCTGCTAGTTGTGGCGTTTGGGTCAGGGATTGCCTCGCGGGTGACTCGGCCGTTACGTCGTTTGCAAATTCAGGTGGATGAGATCGCCCATGGCGACTTTCAATTGATGCCCATTCCGTCCCGCGACGATGAGATCGCCGACTTGAGTAGGTCGATCAATCGTATGTCTGAAATGTTGGCTCGATTTGAAGGCGACGTGCGCCGCAATGAACAGCTTCGTACGCTCGGACAACTTGGAGCTGGGATTGCGCACCAGATTCGTAATTCGGTAACAGGCTGCCGACTGGCCGTTGAACTTCACTCCCGCGACTGCCCGATGCCGGCCGACGACGAGAGTCTTCATGTCGCAATGCGCCAGCTTGAACTGATGGAACGATATTTGCGCCGGTTCATGTCGCTCGGCCGGAACGAAACCCGGCAGCATGATTTGACGGATCTCGTGCCGGTTGTGCAAAACGTGGTGTCTCTTGTTGGCCCAACCGCTCGTCACGTGGGTGTCGAGCTAGAATGGACGACGCCCGAAGAACCTTTCATCGTTTTCGGAGACCCCGACGCGCTGGAACAGTTGTTAGTGAACCTTTCGCTGAATGCTATCGAGGCGGCCTCGCAGATTGAGCAAGTTTCGCCACGAGACATGAAGCCTGACGAATCAAGCGAACGGACGAACACAAGTCCGGTTGGAAGGGTGCGGATAACCTTGCAGCGGGAAGGCGGAGTC
>CAZFLF010000057.1:0-13820 GCA_964519825.1 uncultured Pirellulaceae bacterium
ATGTCTCGTTGGAGACGGCCCGCAATCCGGACCAGCAGCCTGGGCCCAGCGCTTCCGAACCTGAACCGGCGGGCGAATCGCCGGCACCGATTAGCACCAAGGTGTCGGTGTCGAGGAGTGGTTTGAGCGTGGTCAGCATCGTTTCCGCCATCGCCACGAAATCGTACGATAGGTCCGATATTTCCAGCAATTGGGACATGCAGCGAAGAAATGTTAATTCCTCGAAGTCGTTCGTGACTTGGCGCAGGAACGCCTGGTGTTCGTGCCGCAGTCGCTCCAGTTCGTTGCGCTCTGCGAATTCCTTGACGAACAAGCGGGCAAGTTGCAAGAGCAACCGCGGTGACTGTTCGGAGCACCGCACCGTGGCCGCGACGGACCGGCGCTGCTGTTTCGGTAGCGGTACCGCTAAATAGGTTTCGCCATCCGGGGACGTAAAGCAGCGAGGCTGCGCATCGGAACTTCGCATTGCATTAAGATGCGCCGTGATCTCGGTCGCGGCTGGCTCCAGCCCTGTTTCGGACTCTGCGGGAATCCGTTGCCAGCATTCATCGTAACACCAGAGGTCGAACTCGGTCTCGAACGCTTCGTGCAGGGCCTGACGCAGCGCGCGGAATGGCCGGCAATCCACGGGGACTCGGCTAGCAACGCTGGACAGCATGACGGTGCCTTTGAATTCGGTGTGAAATCCGAAATTTTAGATTCTCGATGAACGTGGTTTTCCGCTTGCCCTATTAGCGGCACGATCGGGCAGAACGAGCCCGGCCGGCGACCCACCTCCTAGTTATTCCGGAGTGGGTGTCCAGCGTTGCGAGAACCTGGCGCGGGTAGGTCGCAACTTTCCCTGCATCTCGTAAGCGTAGGTTAAGAGTGGGAAGAGTCAAAATCCGGGCCAAAGAGCGGAGGGTTCCAGACAGGCGGCAATTCTTCCCCATCATTTCTCCGCCGCGCCGCAATTTGTGAACTACGGTTAAAAGGAGGAATGGCTGCCACAGCCGGGGGAACCTCTACTGTCCAACAAAATGAAAGCAATTGCGGTCCGCCGAATAGGAGACAACTCTTTATGAATCGTCGCAGTGGATTCACGTTAGTGGAATTGGTCGTGGTCGTGCTGATTCTAGGGATTTTGGCAGCCATCGCCGCACCTAAAATTATCAACAATGCGGATAATGCCAACGATTCGAGCGTTGCGTCGACACTGTCGGCAATCCGTGACGCGATCGAACTCTACAAAGTGGAGCATGGCGGCAAATTGCCCTCGGCCGTGGGAACGCCGCCGACGATTCCGACGGTCGCCGACTTTAAGTTGGCGCTGGACCCTTATCTGCGCGGTACCACCTTCCCGCAAGTCAAAGTTGGTGGCCTCAACAGCAACGACGTCAACATTCAGGCAGCGGGACCCACTGTCACCGGCACGGTAGGCTGGTCGTACAACTGGTTGACCGGCGAAATCATCATTAATTCCAGTGCGACCATGCTGTCCGACCCGACCACGGTCTACAAAGACCTCTGATGTCGCAACGGGTGCCGGCGGCATACCTCCGTCGGTTTGAGGAAGCCCATGAGAAGGAGTTCGCACGAACACGCTCGGGGTCACGTCGCACTGACGACGGTGGTAAGAGAAAGCGGCAATGGACAACAGCGGCAAGCACATCTTGGTGGCGGAGGACAACGCGGCTCTGGCCAGTGTCGTTCGCTTCAACTTGGAGCGGGTCGGATTCCGCGTGACCGTGGTTCACGACGGTCGTCAGGCCTGGGAATCTCTCCAGCATGATTCGTTCGATCTGCTGTTGACCGATCAGCAAATGCCAGAGTTGACCGGTTGCGAACTGTGTCAAGCTTTGCGGTCTGTGCCGGATTTAGCGGAGATGCCGGTCATTATGCTCACCGCGAAGGGGATGGAGCTTGAGCTGCCACGGCTATGTGACGAACTGAAGATTACGGCCACGTTTCTCAAGCCATTCAGTCCCAAGGAAGTGGTCAAGGCAGTGGAAGATTGCCTGGCCGCGGTGAGCTAGCACGACTCGCCGCTAGAAACGCACCGGGGGCGATTCGTCACATGCTCGGCAGAACCAAACAGCTGGAACTTCCACGTCGGGTAGTGGTGTACTACCTGCTCTTCTGCCTGTTCTCGCTGGCCTGGATGACGGTCAGCATGGTGGTGGTGGCAAATTCGGCATTGAATACCCAGCACGAAAGTGAGCTGGTGGCATTTCTGGGCCAGGCCGCCTCGATCGTGAGCCGCGAGCTACCCCAATCCGACTCGGCGCGATTGCAACCCCTTGTCGAGCGATTGCGCCGCGAAAACTCCTGGCAATACGTCGCGATTGCCAGCCAGGGCGGACAGATCCTCGCACACACCTACCGCGGCCGGATCGACAAACCGTATGTGCGTCCCGAAGGGGACGCGCTGAGTTGGGGCGAATTCTCCGCCACGCGATTCGGCCACGGCTCGAATTGGACCCGCGAGTACTCGGTTCCGCTGCATCTCAAAGGCGAACCACACGGGTCGCTGCTGATCGCAGTGGCGGAACCGAATCTTTGGTCGACCCTGGCATTGGTGGCGGTTCACGCGCCGGTCACGTTGTTTGGACCCCTGGTGTTGATCACCGTCGGCGCCGTGATCATGAACGGTCTGGTGCGACCCCTGTCAACGATCGAATCCCAGTTGCGGCACACCGCCGTCGCCGCAACCTTGGGGGAAGTTGGCTTGCAACCGGTCACGGAGCGCACGCCCGCCGCCCTCGGCTGGAACCGTCTGATCACCGAATTTCAAAACTCCAACAAGGGGGGCGATCTCGATAAACGGCTAACCGAGGCAGTACAGTCGCGCCGCGCGGAAAAATCGGACGAAGTGCTTAACAGTCTGCCGGATGGCGTCGCGGTCACCGATCAGCACGGTCGCATCACCTTTGCCAACCAACCGCTGGCCGTGCTGTTTGGCCAAGACGGACACTTGGACAACGTGCGTGGCAAACCGATTGAACAACTACTCGGGCTGTCGGACGGCGATGAAGCGGAATCGAGTCCGCTGCTGGACCCAGCGTCGCGCTCCCGGCCGATATCGGACGAACTGCACCGCGCGAATGGCAACCTGGAGAAAGTGCTGCGCGTCGCTCGAGCGCCGATTCGCGGCACCGATCGGGGTGTCAAGCCGGGACATGTTTGGACCGTACGCGACATCACTCAGCAAAAACTAGCCGAGCGGACCCGCGACCAGTTCCTGAGTTCCGCGACGCACGAGATTCGCACTCCGCTGGCCAACATCAAAGCTTACGCGGAAACCCTGGCACTCACCGACGAGATCGACGTTGAGCGTCAAAAGGAATTCCTGAACATCATCAACGCCGAGGTCACTCGGTTGGCGCGGTTCATCGACGACTTACTCAGCATTAGCAGCATGGAAGCCGGCGCGATGGGGCTGGACCGTCAGGAGTGCGACCTGGAACGGTTATTCCGCGACATCGCCGGCAAGATCAAGGGACAGATGGACCAGAAGAATATCGAATTCACCACAGTCTTCCCGGAAAAATGGCCGCAAATCCGGCTGGATAAGGACAAGTTCACCGTCGCGATCATGAACCTGCTGAGCAACGCGGCGAAATACACGCCCATCCACGGTGGGGTCGCCTTGAAGATCAAGATTGCCAACGGCGAAATGCGCGTGGACGTGGAAGACACCGGCATTGGCATCTCGGCCGAAGAGTTGCCTCGCGTGTTTGACAAGTTCTTTCGCAGCCAGAGCGAGGAAGTGCAACGGATCACCGGGACCGGGATCGGTCTATCGATGGCACAAGAAGTCATCCGCCTGCATGGCGGCGACCTGACCGTCCAAAGCGAACTCGGCCAGGGGACTACTTTCACCGCGACCATGCCCTTTAAGACGTGAGGCGAAGCCAGCCATGTTCCGCCGAACTCGCCAAGGCGCAGTCAACGTTATCACAGGCAACTCGCCGCTAAATCGCGAGAGCGCCGAACTTCTGACCAGCGCGATCGAGCAATGTTTCGGCGACGGTCCGCCGCGGATCGTGCTGGATATGGCCGAGATTTCCCTGATCGACAGCGCCGGGCTCGAATCGCTGCTATCGATTCAGGAGCACATCGAATCGAGTTCTGGGACGGTGAAACTGGCTGCGCCGAGCGTGCTCTGCCGCGACATCTTGAACGTCACCGGACTCTCCCACCTCTTTGAAATCCACCGTGAAGTGAAATCCGCGGTGGGGAGTTTCTTGCATTGAGTGCTTCCGTCGCCAACGCTGGTTCATCCGCTTTCGGAGGCACTTCGCTTTCCGATGGCGATGCCGCGCGCGCCACGACCGTTCCGGTCACCGTTCCGCCGAAGAGAAAGTACCAACCACTCGGTGAGCAACTCGTCGGCGCGAATCTGATCACCGGTGACGAACTCGAAGCCGCCTTGAAACTCCAAACTGCCAAAGGGCAAAAGATCGGCGAGATCCTGTTGGAGCTGGGTGTGCTCGGCGAAGAACAGATCCTCCCGTTTATCCAACGGCAGATGAACCTGCCGGCGGTCAAAATTCGTGAAGGATTGATCGATCCAGCGGTCGTGCGGTTGCTGCCGCGAGAAACCTCTGAACGGCTCGAAGCCATCGCCATGTTCAAAGTCCGCGACGTGCTGACGGTCGCGATGTCGGAACCGCAGAACCTGCAGCAGATTGACGAGATCGAGCGGGTCACCAAGCTGAAAATTAAGCCGGTGTTCGCCTTCGCCACGAGCATCTGGCGGATGATAACCCGAGCCTACGAGGATGACTTCCAGGTCGATACCGTCACCGCCGATCTGGATCAAGACGCCGTCGAATTACAGATGGATCAATCTGATGTCGACGTGTCCTCGGTCGAGGCGTTGGTGGACGGTAGCCCGGTCATCAACCTGGTGAACTACTTGATTCTGCAGTCGCTGCGCAAGGGAGCGAGTGACATTCACATCGAGCCCACTCGCAAACACACCATCGTCCGCTTTCGCGTCGACGGCCAGCTGATTGAGGTCCTCCGGCCGCGGCGCGATATCCACGCGGCCGTCGTTTCGCGCATCAAAGTCATGGGCAAGATGAACATCGCGGAATATCGCGTTCCGCAAGACGGTCGGTGCCAGGTTGCCGTCGAAGGGAAGGATGTCGACCTGCGAATTTCTACGTTGCCGACGGTGTTGGGTGAAAAGGTCGTGATGCGCGTTCTCGACCGGCGACGGGTGACTTTCAACCTCGATCGACTTGGCATGCCGCCGGAGGTTTTAGGGAAGGTCAAGCTCTTGCTCAAGCGACCCCACGGACTATTGCTGGTCACCGGGCCGACGGGCAGCGGCAAGACGACGACCCTGTATTCCGCACTCGAGCTGATCAAGTCGGTCCACCTGAATATTGTGACGGTCGAAGATCCGGTGGAGTACCAGCTCGAACTGATCAACCAGGTGCAAGTGGAAAAGGCCCGCAACCTGACGTTTGCGGCGGCGCTCCGTTCGATCTTGCGGCAAGATCCCGACGTGATCATGTTGGGGGAAATCCGCGATGCGGAAACGGCTCAGGTCGCTGTCCAGGCAGCACTCACCGGCCATCTTGTGCTCAGCACGCTGCACACGAACGATAGTCCAAGCGCGGTCACGCGCCTGCAAGATATGGGCGTGGAGGCGTACAAGATCGCTGCGGCCGTGGTGGGTGTCATCGCCCAGCGGTTGTTGCGGACAATCTGTCCAAAGTGCCGGACCTCGTATTATCCGACCGCTGAATTCTTGGAATCGCTGCACTTCAAAGGGGACAAGAGGCGTTCGTTTGCCAAAGGTGAGGGTTGCCGCGACTGCTACGACACCGGCTTCCAAGGACGCGTCGGAATCTACGAGGTGCTGGTGATCGAGCAAGTCCTACGGGAACTCATCGCGGACGGCGCCAGCCTGGAAAAGATTCGGATTTGGTTTCGCGAACATGGCGGCCACACTTTGCTCGACGAAGGCCTGCGCCTGGCGGAGAAAGAGGCCACCAGCCTGGACGAAGTCATGCGCCTGGCGTATTTCGAGTAGGGAGTCCATCGACCATGAACCATACCGCCCGCAAGCCCGCTGCCGGCAAACCGGTGGCGGCCGCGAAGCTCGCGACACCGCGGGATTCATTTTGGGACTCGCCTGCGGACAATTCTCCGCGGCGGCCGACGAAACTTGTGCCGGCGTTTGCCAAGCGAGTCAGCACGAAAGAATTGGTCAACTTAACGTCGCAGTTGGCCATCATGACGAAATCGGGCGTCGACGTGACCAGCGCTCTGCAGTCGCTTGTCCGCCAGTGCAGGCATCCTACATTGAAAGTCGTGTTAAACGATGTCCATGAGAACGTGCTGAATGGAAACTCAGTATCGGAATCGCTGAACCAGTATCCGACGATCTTCAACGAGATGTTCGTGGCGAGCGTGGCGGCGGGTGAGGTCTCGGGCCGACTCTCCGACGTATTCCAACAATTGTCCCAGCTCCTCCACGGCGAGATGAGACTGCGGAATTCGCTGCGCGCAATGCTCGCCTATCCGATACTGCTCACGTTTGTGTCCAGCGTGGTCCTGTCGGCGCTCGTCTTGTTCGTGTTGCCACGGTTCGCGGAGATCTTCTCCGATATGGATGTGGAACTACCAGTCGTCACGCAGATACTCCTCGGAGTCTCGCATGAGATTCGATCGCGGTTTTGGTTGTGGATTCCGGGGGCTGGTGCGGTGGGGGCCGGGCTGTGGACATTTCAGCGCAGTCCCACCGGCAAGCGGCTGTGGGACCAGATCGCGCTCGGTTTCCCGGTGCTCAAGGACGTGACACAGACACTGACCATCGGGCGCACGTGCCGACTCCTGGGACTGATGATTGACAGCGGAGTGCCGCTGCTCGACAGCCTGCGACTCGCCCGATCGTCGGTGAAGAACTCGCTGTACCGAGAGCTATTCTTGCGATTGGAAGATGACGTGCTCAATGGCCGCGGCTTATCGACCGCACTCAGCGAAAGCCCGTTCGTCCCCGGTGCGGCTTCCGAAATGATGATGACGGCCGAGAAAACTGGTTCACTCGGCACGGTCTCGGTGATGATCGGCCAACACTTCGAAGAGGAAGGGGAAGCAAAACTCAAGGAATTAATATCGATTGCCGAACCCGCGATCACCGTGGTTATGGGGGCGGTTGTCGCTGTGATCGTGATGTCGGTGATGTTGCCGTTATTCGATCTCTCCTCCGTTGCAGGAAAGGCTCGCTAGGATGAAAGGATTGCATCAACTTCGACCAATTTTGGCGCCAACGCTGTTCGCCGGAATCGTGGCGGCCGCCGTGTCGGGATGGCAAGGCGGGAGGCTAGAGCCGCAAGCCCGCGCGGAACCACGGCGCATCACACCCCAAGAACCGGATGAGCACTTCAAGAGCGGCGGCCGGCTGTCCGAGGCCGTGCTGCAGGAAATACTGTCCGTGTTGAAACGGATGGACGAACGTCTGGAACGGATGGAAAAGTCCGTTGAGCAGATTGCCTCAGGCCCCCGGGGATCGATCACGACGTCCGTCGGCCGCGATGGCGCTCGGCTGCCGGCTGGCGCTCCACCCATCCAGGTGAGACGCAGCCAATGATTGGAACAAGCACCAAGGGCTGGATTGGCGTCGATATCGGGACTCACGCGGTAAAGCTCGTGCAGATCGAGCGGCGGGGTACCCGGATTCATCTATCCGAGGCGATGGTGGTGCGGCGGCGCGAAGCATGGCAGGATTCCGGCTTTGTCGCGCCTCCTCCGGCCGAATCGAGTGAAGAGATGCGCGCCGGTTTGGCGCTCGGACAAGGGTTCACGGGCCGAAATGCGGCAGTGACGCTGACGATGAGCTTGTGCGACGTGCGCGGAGTCAATGTTCCCGAGGGGTCTGACGCGGAACGCCGCGAAATGGTGGCGCGAGAACTCCAAGCCCTGGCGGGTCATACGGACGAGAGTCGCGAGTTCGATTTTTGGCCGGTCGATCTCGGCGCTGACCAGCCAACGGCGCCGGAAAATGTCCTGGCGGCGTCGATTTCGTGCGATTGGGCACAACGAGTCGCTCAGGATTTGACCGCCGCCAAATTGGTCGGACAAACGCTCGATGCTCTCCCCCTGGTGTTGGCCCGGGCCATCGAAATCGGAGCACCCGGGTCGTCCCAAGTACCCGTGGCGGCCGTGGATTGGGGTTATCGCCGCGCGACGTTGTGCGTGGTGCTCAACGGTAGACCGATGTTTGTGCGCTGCCTGCGCGACTCCGGCTTCGCATCGGTGATTGCGACGCTGGGTCGTTCACTGTCGCTAACCAGTGAGGAATCCCAAAAGCTGCTTACGGATCACGGCCTGCCGTCCAAAACCCGGGACGAGATGGATGATCTGCAAGAAGTGATCGCGGAAGTGGTGGCCCAACCCCTGCAAATCTTCGCCGAAGAACTCGAGCGCACGATGGCGTTCCTACATCAGCAGCGGCGCGCTCTCGTACCCCAAAAGATCGTGCTGTTCGGCGGCGGCGCGGCGATGCGCAACATCGGGCCGTTTCTGACCGACAAGGTCGACGTGCCGATCGCACCGTGGAATTTGGAGGGACAGCCGCAATATGGTGGCCGCAACCGACCGCCGCTGCCGCTGCTGGGATCCGCCGTGGCCTTGTCCGCATTGGCATGGGAGACGGCATGAAGACCTACGTCAATTTGCTTCCGATGGTTTACCGGCGCAAGCGGTTGATTCTACGTCGTGCCCGGCAATGGACCGTAATTTGGCTCGCGGCGTTGACCGGGGCAGGAGTGCTTTATTGGGCGCAATTCACCCAGAACCACCGTGCCAGCTCGCGCTTGGAAACACTGCGTCGGGATTATGCGCCCGTAAGAAAGATGGCTGATGAAGTCGCATCGCTCAGGACCAAGATCGAAGAACTGCGCCGCCGGGAATCGATTGTACTGTCGCTCGCCGACGAACAATCGATGCTGACGCTGGTTGGGCTGTTGAGCCGTTCGACGAAGCAGTGCGAGGGCAAACTGTGCGTGCAACGAATGCAGTTGAATCGACGCACGGAAGGCGCCGGCAACCAATTCGTCAAGGTCCTGCAACTCGATGGGATTGCGGCCGACAACCATTTCGTCGCCCGCTTCGCGGCAGCGCTGCGCGATACCGAAGCGTTCCAGCGCGTGGAACTGAAATCATCCGGCCGCCGCAAGTCGGAACAATCCGAAGAACAGGTGTACAGCCTGGAATGCGTTTTTTGACGAGGAATTCTGATGTTGTCCCGCGATCGTGAACGAAATCTGCGGCTAACTGGCTGGTTGATCCACTTGGCCGGCGTCTTGAGCCTGGCCGTCGGTGTCGGATTGTACAAGGCGGTTGTCTCCGCGCTAATTGATCGCGAACAACTGGAAATCGCAGCCGAGGCGCAGGACAAGGAACAGTTTTTGGCGCGTGCGGACGACGTCCGAATCGAACACAAACGGTTAACGGAGCAGCTGGCGCGGTTAGAGACCAATGCGGTAACCATGCGGCAACGCATTCCGGAACAACCACGCGAAGCAGAGTTCCTCAAACAAGTCACACAGGCCGCGGACGAAGAGGGACTGAAAATCCATAAATACGAACGTGGCAGTCTGGATCGTAAATCGACGCACGCGGAGTTCAGTGTGAATCTGGCATGTGAAGGCGACTATCGTGCAATCGTCGGCTTCCTGGACCGGTTGGCACGGCTGTCTCGTGTGGCAACTGTACAGAGCATGAACCTGACCTCCAGCACCACGGACTCCTACCCGTTCAACCTCTCGTTGTTGCTTTACTATGGCGCACAAGCCGCGGAGGCGAAGGGATCATGAACCGAACCATTCCGACGCCATCGCTCGCCTTCTCGCCAACCAAGTTGGCGATAATCACCGTCTTGGCAATTGTGTTGGTGGTTGTGGTGGCCGTTCAGTTTTCGGGCCGTGAGTCGGTGCCTGCGGCAAGCCAGAAAAAAACGTCGCGCAATGTGCCCGGCGCCGCCACCGAGACCGCGGTAACTACCAGCGCAACAATGCCGGCCGTTCGTCTGCATTGGCCTGAGATTCAACGCGAAGAAGTTACGGCGTTCAACCCGTTTGAGATTCCCGACGGTCTGCTGCCGAAGTCCCTTTCGACCTCCCATCAGGCACAGTCGTCCCAGTCGATCCAGGTGGCACAATCGCTACAGACAGCCTCACCGCAACCAACCGCAACCGGAGGCGCGCATTATGCCGGAAAAACCGACGACGCCCAGGGTCGGATTCGCGCTCAAGAGCGCAAAAGCCGAATAAAGAGCATAGCCACCATCCTCCAACAACAAGGGGTTGGTGTGGTGGTGAGCACTTCGGCCGGATCGGTGGCTCGGATTGGCGAGCAGGAAGTCCGCGTCGGGGACATCATCAATGGAGTGCTGCGGGTCGTCGAGATCGGACCCCAAGGGATCGTAATCGAGGAAGCGCCGGAAGACAGTACGGATGATCGAAACATGAGCGAGTCGGAACCGGGAACACCGAGCAAGTGACCACGGCGGCATGTCTCCGGTCGAATCTTGCGTTCTGAAATTGAAAAATGGCGATGGGTATTGGTCCGGCGGACAGGGAGGTTGGCTGGATGGGAGGCTGGAACGAACCGAAATGGCGACGCGCGCTACCTGGCCGCCTCGCGATGTTGCTCGCACTCATTTGGGGCGCGACGCATTTCGCTCGTTCAACACTTGCACAACAGTCTTCTGAGCGAGTTCACCCCAATACCAGCATGCGCTCCAATCGCACGTCCCCTCGCGCACCTCTTGTCGCGCAGCTTCCGGTCGGGATCGGCGCGAATCCGAACCCGCAACCGCCTGCGGATGGGGTACCTGTCGGCGGACGAAATGTTCAAGAATTGCCGGAAATGCAACCGCGAAATGAAACCGGGGCTGAAGACCCGCGGGAACAGACTGGCGACAAGGCGGCGAGTCCGCAGCAGTTTCGCGTGCCGTTACAGCAACCCGACTTCCAGAACATGCGGATCAAAGCTGAGGATGGCCTGGTCTCCTTGATCGTGCGGGATGCGCCGCTGCGCGATGTGCTGACGTTGCTCGCGGAAACGCAGGGACTCAACATCGTCACCGCCGATCAGCTCACGCAGCCGATTTCAGTCACTTTGGACCGAGTGCCTCTCAACGATGCGCTCGACGCGGTTTTGTCGGTCGCCGGGTACACGTTTTCCATCAATCGCAACATCCTTCTCGTCAGCAGCCTGAACAATGCGGGCACCGTTCTAGCTCCCCAAGTGCAAGGATTACGGTTGGAGGTGTTTCAGCTCGACTATGCGATGGCTCTCGATGTGCAGACTGCGGTCACCGGCATGCTCTCACCGGTCGGAAATTCGTACACGATTGCCAGCAGCGCCATAGAAAACCGGCGGCCGCGCGAATTGCTCGCGGTCAATGACCTGCCGCCGTTTCTCGACCGCATCCGGCAGTACGTGGCACAAATCGACCTGCCGCCGCGACAAGTGATGATTGAGGTCCATGTCCTTCAAGTCGATCTCGATGAGCAGAATAAGCATGGTGTGAACTTCGACCAGTTGTTTCGTCGCGACGGTAACTTGCTCTTCGAGATGCACACGTCTGGATTCGCGACAACCAATCCCCAACAAGCGTTCACATTCCGGTTCAATGACGGCAACTTGGCCGCGTTCCTAGAAATGCTTCGCACCACCACCGATGCCAAGACGCTGGCTTCGCCGAGGATTCTGGTGCTCAACGGCCAACAGGCCCGACTGCAAGTCGGTCAACAACTCGGTTTCCGCGTGACGACGACGACGGAGACCAGTACGTCGCAGGGGGTCGAATTCCTCGATGTGGGCGTGGTGATGGAAGTGACTCCGCGCATCAGCCGCGATGGCATGATCATGATGTCTGTGCGACCTAAAGTGTCCAGTGGCCTGGTCAATGCGGCAACCGGCTTGCCGGAAGAAAAGACTACGGAGCTGGATACTGACATCCTGTTGTGTGACCACGAAGGAATCATGATTGGCGGCTTGATTCAGGAGGTCGACGACGAGTCGCAATCGAAGTTGGCATGGCTGGGCGAACTGAGATACGTGGGACGCCTGTTCCAACGTCGCACAACCACGAAGAATCGGCGCGAGATTATTATTACGTTGATTCCGCGGTTGTTGCCGTATGAGTCTTCGTATGTCGAAATTGCCAACGAACAGTTTGAACGGGCCGATACGCCATTGCTGCAGGGACCACTGGAGCGAGTGCCTCGTCCGTGGGAACCGCGGCTCTCCGACGCGATCGATAATCCCAGAGTAATTCGCTTGCCTCGCGTGCATGATTACTTGCCGCCGAGACGCTGCCAGAATTGCGGACAAGCGTGTTACAACCAAGAATGTTGTCCCTGCGTTACGGAATTCGAGAATACCGGCGCCACCGATGCTCCCATTCCGCAGCCGCCATCACCGGTCCATTTCGACGACGCCACTCCAATCAACGAGCAACTGCCGACGGCTCGACCGTCACTTTCTACCGCCAGTGGCGGCGAGATTCAGGATCCGCTGCCGGTCCCGACAAGTCGATTACCGGCGGTTGCGCCGCGCGTCTCGTTCGGCAGAATAAACGGCACCACCGGCAGTCCTGGATCGCGCTACGTGCCAACCGCGAATCAATCGCTCCGATTGGATCCTTATCCGCCTAACCCGCCACACAGGCCGTGATACGATAGAGATTAGCATGTCAAAATACCTCAAAGTTCCGGCCCAACTCCTGCCACTCATTGAAAAACGCGATGCACCTCCTGATCGCCGAACGAAGGATCGTCGTCGCAAAAAGGGAGCTGTTGGGCTGATATCCACTGCCGACGAACGTCGTTCTGATCGATCGCGCAGATCTAAAGGTCGGCGTAAGTCCGACACTCGGTAACTGATCCTCCAACCTAGCGCTGGAATTCTCAGTACACCCGCAATGCAGGGCATTGCTGCCCAACACAGTTTCAACAAACTGGTGGCAATGCCGGACAAGAATCTTCAACTCCCAGCCTACAGAATTCTACGGATCGACTTGGCGAGTTCCGGTCAACGACTTGCCATGCGCCTGGACTCAAATCCGATTCGCAGGTCGCTAAGGTCGTCACATTCGCTGCCAGCGGAACCTTTTCGGTAAGGAAAACTGGGATAATTGGCGAAGGAGTAGGGTGGAGTCGTTGCGGGCCTGAATTTACTGGATTAGCATGATCGACAACTTGCCGCAGCTGTCGGTCGGCTGCGTTGGCCCACATTTTCGGAGACTGGTGTGATGTCGAAGAGATTGCAAAAATTGCTCAAAGTCGTCCTGATTTGGACGGTCGTATTCTTGCTGACTTTTGACACTGCGATGGCTTGCCGCTTCTTAGCCCGTCGTCGCGCCCGTCGTTGTTGTGCTCCACCGCCAACTTGCTGCAACATGCCGGCGGAGTCTGCTGACGCCATGGGTGCCGCCGAGGAGGCTCCCACCGAAGCCAAGACCGAATCCACGCAACCGAGCGAACCGAAATCGCCAGGCGATGCGCCGGCTGCGGACCCCAGGCCGGAAATTAAGCCGCTGCAGGAGAAGCCGGCGGACCCAGTCAAACCAGCTGAACCGGAAGTAAAGCCGATCGAAACCGCCAAGCCAGCTGTAGCGACACCGCCGAAAGAAGAGCCGGCGCCGGTCGCTCCTGTTCCTGCTCAGCCCACTGACCCAGTTCCTGCAAACCCGGCCGCACCTCCCAAGCCGGCCGTACCGGCAGACGATTTGTTTAGCGATCCGAAGCCAGCGAATCCGCCAGCCGCTGAGAAGCCAGCCGAAACCAGACCGGCTGTGCCAGCCGATTCGG
>CAZFLF010000058.1:0-13778 GCA_964519825.1 uncultured Pirellulaceae bacterium
CGCATCACAAACGTACGGATGCAAGAGCACACCTGACTGGTCCGCCAGCCCGCGGGCCGTTTCCACTACAAGCGGACTGCGGTCGACAATCGCCACTCGGGCTTTCTCGGCAGCGAACTCAGCCGCGATCGCGCGGCCAATGCCGTTCGCTCCACCAATGACGACCGCGACTTGACCAGCCAGTTGAAAATCCAAGAAGATGTCTCCGTTGCCGATGAAGTAAGCGACGCCGGTGGTTGACGAAAGTGATGTTCTCCGTCGTGGTTTCCAGCGACCAACGGGAGCGGTCCAGGGCCAATCGACTGTCGACATTTGGCCAACAGACCCACCCCCTTATCCGTACAGCTTGAAAACCTCGTCAGCTCCGACCTTGCGGGCTTTGATCTTGCCATCCGCGAGTTTCTCTCCGTTCGGATCGATGTACACGCGGCCGCTGCGACCGGCCGTGATGCCCATCACATGGATATTGAAGATGAAGCCGGTATCACTGGTTGTTTTGAACCAATGCACGTTGTCTTTGTAGTCCGAGACCGTCGAACATTCTCCGAGGGTGAATTTCCGGTCAATGGTCGGTTTGATGATCATGAACTGGTCGGCGTCTTCCAACCGATCGAAATGGCGGCCATGGAAGTCTCCTTTCAGGATCAAGAACGCCGTCGCCATATTCACGTGCCCGTGTGGCACGACCGAGCGATCCTTTTTCAATGCGAAGATCTGATGGCCGAACACCAAATTCGTGGGCAGCCCTTCCACCGCCGGGAACTTTGCGTGCAGGCTCACTTCGCCTTGGTCACGAAACTTAAGGTTGGCGGTCAGCTTGTCAAAGTCGATGAACTTGAGGAGTTCTGGCAGGTTGCATTGCGCGAATAGCTCTTCGACCTTCTTCTGCCATGCGACCTGTTCCAGCTTGCTGCCTTTGACGTCATTGCCCAGCTGGTTCAAATCGGCCAGCCACTTGGCCGCCACCGGTTTGATCGCATCCGCGAAGGCGTCGCCGGCGAACAGGGATTCCAGCAGCGAAAACGTCAGCAGCGAACCGAGAGTCTGTTGCGTGAAATCTCGGCGAGACACTGTATTCATGGCTTGGACTCCAAAGGAAGGAAGCGCGGACGCAAGGTGTGGCAAACGGCGGGGCTTTGCGGATCCCATCATAACGTGGACAAGGAGAAGCCAAAATGACATCGAGGAAATATTGCTGTAGCATGTCATGTTCCAGGAGGCAGCGCAGGATGGCCGACGGTAATTGGTTGCCAGCACGATGACTACAAGCCCTAAGACTAAATCATTCTGGTTTCGACTTCTCTTGTTGCTAATGATCGTAGCAATTACGTCCGTGGTCGCACTGCTCGTTATCCGGACGTACAACGTGCAGAGTCAGCGGCAGACGGTGTCGCGAATTCGGGCACTTGGCGGACAAGTGGATTCAGATAATTTTACTTACGCACCACGATGGTTGAAGCACTTCGTCTATCCCAAGGTTCGCATCATTCGACTTCGAGAGGCACAACTCGCTCGCACCGACGCGCAGCAGTTGGCTGCATTCACATCCCTCGAACGGCTCGACCTCACGGGCACTCCGATCCAATCCGACGATCTCCAAGTGTTGACCGCTCTGAAGAATCTGCAGTTTCTCTTTCTCGGAAAAACCGGACTTGGAGATGCCGACATCCGCCATGTGGCTTCCCTATTGAGAATCAAGAAACTCTCACTCGCGGAGACCAAAGTCGGCGACCAGGGCCTTTCGCAATTAATTGGGCTGACGCAATTACAGGAGCTGGACATTGCCGGATGTCCGATTTCCGATGACGGGCTAAAGCAGTTGCAGTCACTTCCGGGGTTGAAAGTACTGGAACTCAGTGATCAACAGGTTACCGCTGCCAGCACGAAACACTTGCAAGGGCTGTCGTTGAATCGGATTGTTGTCCGCGTCAAACAGGGTGGTGGAAGACAGCAGCGTGACCTCCTGGCCGGGCTGGGAATCGCCGATACGGCGGGAGTATTGGATGCCGACGGGTCCATTATTTGGCGAACCAATCAGCCATGGGAACAGTCGCTAGCTGGGGTGTGCGAAACCGTCCAGCAGGTGCTGCAACTTGAGGCGCGTCACGCGGATGAGTTTCTTGCGATCGTTGCCCGCTCCAACACCGATTGGAACAGATTCTTCGCAGCGGAACGAAGGCCGACAGGAAGACCACAAGGAGATCCGACGGAGATTGCATCCTTTGCGGACTTTATCGCAGCCGTTGAGGGAGAAGTCAGTAACAATGACGCGAACTTGTGGGCGTTCGCGAGATCGGATCGTGCGAAGCTGATAATCCCCGACCTCTTGCGGAGGCTGCAAGATCCAAAGCTCACGGATCCTGGGCACCGACTACGCAAGTTCGGCACATACATTCTCGTTCATTGCGGATTGCACGACGAAAATGCCGTCAAGCTGCTGGCCCATATGCTGCACGATGATCCGGACAAGACCGTTCGACATAGAACCGTGTATGCGTTTGGAGACTTCTTCGGCGCAGATCGAACCGATCCGGCGGTACGAATGCCCGATGCGACGGAAGCCCGTATTGCGATGGAGTTACTCCTCGCCGCGTCAGACGATTTGGACACGGAGACGCGCGCGGAATCCGTCTCGGTCCTCGGTTCGCTTGTTCGCCACTATCCAGAGCACGCCGCGAATGTCCTGCCGACAGTGGTGGCACGATTGGCAGACAAAGAGCATTGGTGTCGAAACAACGCGATTGTTGCTTGGGACCAAGTAATACGTGCAAATCCGTCGGCAGTCCAACCGCATGTTGCCGCCGTGCGGAAGATGATCAATCGCAGCGACGACGTCGAGGTGACAGTCAGTTTGATTGTGGCTTTGGGGAGCGTGCGGAAAGCAAATCAAGAAGATGCCAACGCGGCGGCCGATTTGTTCCTGGCTTATCTTTGGCAACCAGATTGGCGGCTAAAGAATGCAGCAACCACCGCGATCGGTCGCTTAGCCCAGGACAATCCGGAAGTCACAAAGCGAATCATCCTCGAGCTGCTTGAGAAATACACGGCGGAAAAGGACTCACGCCCACCGATCGAAAAGGTATTTGCAGAAATAGCCAAGGGTGTTCAGCGGGGCCACACGAGTTAGTGACAGTAGTCCAAACCAGCATCCCGTCTTCCGTCGTGGTGATTGGTCTGTCCAAAGATGATGACGAAACTGCCCGCGATTCGGTTACAAGATTCTCGGGCACCCTCCTTGGATTCTCCGATTGAGCGGCGATCATAACATGACCCTTGATCACCGCCTGTTTCCCTGATCCGATTCAATATCACTTTGCCACTGCCTCTGAGTATTCACGCGATGAAGAACCGCATTCCACGACGTCAATTCCTTGCCCTGTCAACTCTGTTCGCCACATCCACGATGGTTCCAGCCGCCGAGCCGCGACCGAAACGCATTCTGCTGCGGTCCTCCTGGCAGACGGTCAACATCGGCGACATCGCGCACACGCCGGGGATGCTCGCACTGCTCTAGTCGCTGAAGAACTCTGGTAGTGTGAGTCTTGACAAGCGAGATTCTCGAGGCGATCCCGACGGTCAGGGAGCGAGCGCCTGTTGCTCCAGTTGGTCCACCATCCCTTTCAGCTCATCAAGTGATCGGGCTTGAAGCTGCTCGGTAGGAGTCAGCGACTGGTTCAGAAGCCGCTGAGCGAAGTGAATCTGCCGAATCAAGCCTTCCGCCTGACCTTCGGCTCGACCTGCGGCTTGACCTGCAGCTTGACCTGCAGCTTGACCTGCGGCTTGACCTGCGGCTTGACCTGCGGCTTGACCTTCGGCTCGACCCTGCTCGAGAGCCCGCTCTATGCCGCGCTGGTACTCGTTGCGGACGCTGGCTTCGTCGAGTGTCTTTTTGCGCCGGGCTTCGTACCGTTCGCGTTCCAGTTCGTCCTGGGTCAGCATGGTCAGTTCCTCCAAAGCGTGCGAGATCGGCTGCACTTGTAGTGTATTCGGCAATGCGGCCGGGTCCAATTGATCACCGTACCGTAAGAAATACAGCCAGCGTTCCAGTTCGCTCGTCAATTCTAATGCCGGGCGGTTAAACTTCGGCAACTCGAACAAATGGATCGCCAGCACGTCAGTTAGCCGCGCATTCCGCGCGGGGTCACACAGCTCAAACCGCAGCCGCCAGTCGGCGACGTCGGGAAATAGCTGGTCGTTTAGAAAACAGATCGAAATCGTGGGCCGCAACGCTGCATAGTGTTCGCCCTCCTTGAGTTGCTCCTGAAACAATCGCGACCAATAGTACAGCAACCGCTCAGGCAGGAAGTCATGCACGAGCATCTGCATTTCGATATGAAACAGCCGTCCAGCCTGATCGCGGGCCTTGATGTCGACGATTGAAAGCTTATCGTCCCACGCTTCCTTCGCGTTGAACGGGTTGAGCACATGTACGTCGACGATCCAATGTCCTTCCGCAG
This sequence comes from uncultured Pirellulaceae bacterium, assembly GCA_964519825.1. Classification (GTDB taxonomy): domain Bacteria; phylum Planctomycetota; class Planctomycetia; order Pirellulales; family Pirellulaceae; genus CAZFLF01. Next base: position 4,458 of record CAZFLF010000058.1, read on the forward strand.
GTTCGATCACCGCATTTAGCAGGTCGATCAACAGACCGCTGTTCTTCTCAACACCAAACAGGCGCTTGAATGCGTAGTCGATTTTCGGATCAATTCCGACCTGCATGAGAACGTCCTGCGCACGGCAAACTAGTCGACATCCGCTAACGAGTACCCCCACCTACTACTTAAGAAGTATTATATAAGTATTCGGCCAATCGAACAACGCCAGCGATTTCCGATCCGGCTCGCCCCGTTTGGTACGTCATGCCGATCCGCTATTGTGTTCCTGCAGTTATTCCATATCGCGAATCGCAACTAGGCCGCGCAAGGAAATTTATGCCTCGCATCTTGGTGACTCCCGCCGTCTATCGTCACGGTCGAGGGCCGTGGCGCGCTGTACTTGAAGCAGCTGCCTTCGAAATTATTATTCCGCCAAACGATTGCACGCAGATCGATACCGCCGCGTTTCTGCAGCACTTGCGCGGGATCGACGCCACGCTGGCCAGCGTCGAACGCTACGACCAAGCGGTTTTCACCGGCAGCCGTTTGCGGGCCGTGGCGCGAGTGGGAGTCGGTTACGACGCGGTGGACGTCCATGCCGCCACGAACCACGGCGTGGTGGTCACCATCACTCCTGGCACCAACGAACATTCCGTCGCCGAACAAGCAATCGCCCTGCTGACCGCCGTGTTTCGCGATACGGCGCGGCGCGATCGCGAGGTCCGGCAAGGAATCTGGCGCCGTGATTGTCCCCGCCGACTAGCAGGTAATGCGATTGGACTCGTCGGTCTCGGACGGATTGGCAAAGCAATGGTCTCACGTTGCCAGGGACTCGGCTTAAAGGTGCTGGGTTACGATCCCTACGCGAATCCAGCGTGGGCGGCGGAGCATGATGTTGAACTCTGTTCGTTTGAACAACTCATCGCGCAATCCGACATCGTCAGTCTGCACATGCCCTGCACGCCTGAATCCACCGACCTGATCAACACCGCGACATTGGGGCGAATGAAGCGCGGCGCGGTGCTCATCAATACATCGCGTGGCGGATTGGTCGACGAAGACGCGCTCGCCGCCGCCCTCTCGAGCGGCTACTTGTTCGGCGCTGGCTTGGACGTGTGCAAGGTCGAACCACTTCCGGTAAACAGCCCGCTGCGCACAGTTGAAAACATCGTCTTCGCGCCGCATCTGGGGGGCATCGACCAGGACGCGCTCGATGCGATGGGGCGACTCGCGGCCCAATGTCTCGTCGACCTCCTCAGCGGCCGCTGGCCCGAGCCGTGTGTGGTGAATCCGGAGTCGAAGATCGCTTGGGAAAGAAAACGGTAAGGGGCGACCGAAAACTAACTTCTCCACGTCCCCTCTCCTCAACCGGGGAGAGGGCCGCCCCTAACTCGCCACCAACGTTATCGAGAGTTCGGTTTTGCGATTGGTGCGAACCGGTCGAGGAGGCGCTGCAGCAATGTCACGCCGACTTCGTCGACGGAATGGCCGGAGTTGCTCAGCAGCACGACGCCGACGTTCTTCGACGGCACAAATGCGACGAAGCTCCGCGAGCCGTACGTGCCTCCATTGTGAAATACGGCTCGTTCCGGACGGCCGGTGATCGGAATCCAATGCCAGCAAAGACCAAGCTGGACGTCCCGCTTGTTGTGACCCGGTTCCGATGGAAAGCGAACTTGGTGAGACATTCGCAATGCTGGCTTTAGCGGAGTGTCGAAACGCCCGAGGTGTGCCTCGATCCACCGGATCATATCGCTCGTCGTCGAGCGGAGGCCGCCACAGGCTTCCAGAGTTGCAAAGTCCCAGGCTGGCGTCGGATCGCCATTCAACTTATGTGGCTGAGCGAACCGGTTCTTTTGATCGTCCGATAGCGCGATCGAGGTGTCCCGCAGCTCCAGCGGTTTTAGCAGCCGGTCACGCAAAAGCTCCTCATAGCTGCCAGCCTGCGCGGCAGTGACGAGCGAATGTCCCAACAGGCCGACACCCAGGTTGGAATACTCGTAGTCTTGGCCGATCGGATGCGACAACTTGAGCGAACTCATGGTCTTCTGGAGCGCGTCGCCGTCGAACTTCGAGTAAGGATTGTCTGGCACGCCTGTCGCCAAGGCGAAAAAACCGATCAGCGGCGGCTGCACCGGTAGCCCGGAAGTATGAGTCGCCAACTCCGCCAGCGTGACCGCTCGCGCTTCAGCACTCGGCAATTGCCATTCGGGCTTGAGATACTTGTTCGCGGGGTCGTCGAGTTGGACTCTCCCTTCGCTGGCCAGCAGCGCCAGCAGGGTCCCGGTGAAACTCTTTGTGATTGACCCGATTTCGAAGATCGTGTCTTCGCGAGGTGGCTGGCTCAGTGACTCGCGTTGGACCTGACCAAAGGCATGAAACGAATGCTCGGCCGGCGAGACGACTCCCACGGTCACACCCACGTATGGCTTGTCCTTTAGAAACGGTTCGATGACCGCTGCCACGTCGACAGGTTGGGGCGACTTCGCCGGCAACTCATCCGCCGAAACCCAGTCGACGCACCTTGTCAGGGGCAGAATCCACAGTGCTGCTGCGACGAATAATTCGGGCTGGAAACGTCTGAGTTCAGGGTGCATTTGCTGCGCTTTCTTGGACTGTCGACTGAGTAGCAAAGTCATCGTGAAAATCCCGGCCAAGACAACTCCCGGTGTCGGGTCTCTATCGTCAGAACAAGTCAACAACCATTATTTTGGAAGTCCTGACGGTGGTCGACGTCACTACGCCCCCGGAGCGGGTTGTGGACGTCCTGACTTGCCGGAGCGGATGGGCTGGTAGTTTCCCTCCTGGATTAACGATGGTTCATGAATTACATAATCACGAATCGAACAGCGACCGCTGGCACGTGGACCGGCGTCACTCTTCCGCGGCCTCCTGGAAATGATCGTACTATGCCGTGTACCGATCGTGTCTCGTACGGGAAGCAGATGTAACGAAATCAGTTGTGTTATTTGCATTCACGTCTCGCGACTCTAACCTTATTGCGAGTTCTCCGCGTATGCATCCGGTAAGGAGGAAAGTCGTGAAAGTATGGGCGGGAAGACTGCTTGTGGTCCTGTTCCTCGGCGTGCTGATGATGCAGTTGGCGCATGCAGAACAGTATCTAGTTACGGCAAATCTTATTTCCGTTCAACCATGGAAACTCTATTTCGTGTTGACGCTGCCGCTCTTGTTCTATGGAATCTGTTGCAGCCACTGTAGGGGTATGGTGCGAATTGCGCTGCCGATTTTAATACCGTTTCTCGGGGTCATCCTGTTAGGCTTTGCAGGGACGCTGGTGGGTACTCCCCAAATCGCCGGCCGTTACAAAGAGAGTATGATTGCACCGCTCGGCCTCTATACTTTTTTGGTCGGGTTAACCATGGTCGGCTGGCTCCACGAGCGCCGGCTGTTACGCCATTTTTTGCTCCTCTCGTTTGTCGTTTCTGCGATTTCGATACTCGTTGATGTCGTGCTGCCTGGAACTTTTGCCGTCAACCCCGAGCGTGCCGGCGGTTTCGGAATGAATGCGAATACCGGCGCCTACATCTGCCTTTTCTGCCTGGTCGGATGCCTCAATTGGGACGAGGTTGAACGAAACTCATTCGCGGACGGACTGATTCTTGCGCTGGCCTTCACAGCGGTCTACTTCACCTTCGCGAGGTCCGGTCTGGTGATTTTCGCGGCGATCGTTTGCGTTTACTCCGTCTGGCTTACGCGCAATAGCGGCGTGCGCGATTTCATGAAAGCGTTCTCGGTGCTACTGTGTGCGGTGGTGGGAGTGATGGCGTTGGTTCGTCTGGCGGGCAGTCATGTGCCGTTGCTCAAAGCGAGCAGTGTCCGTAATGCGCCATTTATCGCGGGCACAAATTACCGGCTTTCGGAACGGATCGAGTTCCTGCTCGGCGCGACCCAAGTGAATAATCCGGATGAACGAGCGAAACTCGCGAGGTTTTATCAGGAATGGTCGCACCAGGTCGGCGAGAAACGACCGGACAACATACTCTTTCCCTCGATTGCACGGGAGCACCGGGAAAACGTGCGCCTGCTGCTGATCTACCGGACCTGCGAGTTGGTTGTGCGTCGGCCGCTGTTTGGCTGGGGCACTGGTTTCAGCGCCTCACTGGTGATGAAGCCCCACAATATGTACCTCGCGAAATGGGCCGACAACGGCATATTTGCCCTCATCTGCTACCTCTGGCTGCTGGCTGCCCTCCTCGTCGTCAACTGGCGATTTAGAAGCATTCAAGGGATAACATTGACGGTTGCCCTGGGCCTAATGGGGATCTTCAGCCAGAACTGCTTCGAATTGAAAGCTGCATTCCTTCCGCTCGCAATCTCACTCGGGATGGCGCTCAGCCGGGGTGCGCACCGGACGCCAGCCCAAGCCAATCCTTACGAATGATTGCCACGGGCAAGTTCGACGAAATCGTTCCTGAACCGGAAGAGTGAACTCTCCTTTATCGCACAGAAGGCTGAACAGAAGCCTTCTTGCTCACTTCTTTTTCTTTCCTTCTTGCATCTTCTTTTGCACATAGTCCGGCCATTCGATCCGTTTCCCCTCGACACCGGTGAACTTCCACGCCGGCCAGGTCGGCGATTCTGCACGCACTTCGTGATATTTCCGTTGCAATAGCTCCCGCAACTCGGCCAACTTTTCCGGTTGCTGAGTGGCGAGATCCTTTTTTTCACCGATATCGCGGCGCAGGTTGTACAGCGAGAAGCCCACCATTTCGACCTCTTTGAAATCGCGTTCGCCTTGTTCTGTGATGTCGTTCGTGGCCGGCAACGGTTTTTTATCGAGCGTGGCGAGGATCTTCCAATCGCCCACGCGCAGGGCAACCTTCGGCTCGCTTGTGGCTTGATTAAAGTGCCAGTAGAGCGGCGTCGAACGTGGAATCGTTTGGCTGGCGAGCACCGGCAAAAAGTTTGCGCCATCGAGCTGGCGGTTGTTCGGTGGCTCGATTCCCGCGATCGAGCACACGGTCGGTAGGAAGTCGACGCCACACACCGGTTCGTCACTGACCGTTCCTGGTTTGGCCTTACCTGGCCAACGGAACATGCCGGGCACGCGAATCCCGCCTTCGTAGAGCGACCCCTTCTTGTCCCGCAATGGCCCCGCAGAACCATGTGGATGTTGTGCGGTGATCGCGGGTCCGTTGTCGCTGGTGAACATCACGCATGTATTCTGGCTTAACCCGGTCTGATCGAGTTCCTGCATCAAGCGGCCAAATGCGTCGTCCATTTGTGAGATGTTGCCGTGGTGCGCGCTGTAGGCCGGATCCGTGGAGGGATAGAGTTTCGTGTATTTCGGATCGGACGCGATCGGTTCGTGGGGCTCGTGGAAGCAAACGTAGAGGAGGAACGGTTGGGATTGCTCGCGCTTTTTCAGCCACTGGATGGCTTCGTCCACGATCAGGTGCGCCGAGTAGCCTGCGAGTTTACCGGCGGCCTTGCCGTTGCGAACGAAGTTGTTCGGGTTGCGATGATTCGGGAGCGCGTTGTTCTGCGTGGAGAACCAGTGGTTGAATCCGTGATCGCCCGGCTGCGGTTGCGTCGGTTGATTGAATTCGCCGTTCAGGTGCCATTTGCCGACGTGGCAGGTGTCGTAGCCCGCCCGCTGCAGTAACGACGCCACTGTGATCTCGCTGCGACGCAGATGCACTGGTGATTCCTCCGGAATCCAATTGCGAACTCCAACGCGCGTCGGAGTACGGCCTGTCATTAACGCCGTGCGCGACGGCGAGCAGTTCGGGTGGCCGGCATAACAACTCGTCAACCGCAAACCTTCGGCGGCAAACTTGTCGAGGTTCGGTGTCTGGACGTCCGGAGCGCCATAGCAGGCGAGGTCTCCGTAGCCGAGATCATCGGCCAATACGAGGACGATATTCGGCCTCTCGGCGGAGAACAGAACACCGCCGAGATCGCCTAAGGCGAGGAATAAGATGACGAGCAAGTATCGAGTGCGTCGAATCATGGGAGGGATCTCTTGCCCTTCGTCTGGAGACGTTTCAATTGATGTTGAGCCGCGGAGATGACTGTGGACAGTGAATCAGGAGCGTTGGTTGAGGAACCGTATTCGGCGACGATCGACTCGAACTCGGCGCGGGCGGCTTGCGGTTCCTTGATTTGAAGGTAATACGCGTCCAGCCACCGTTGTTCATAGGGTTCCAAATCATGGCCTTCGGATTTGCGTTTGCGCAAGCGCAGCCGCGACGCGAGCCAGTTGCAATCCACGTCCATGCGCAGTTCATCAATTTCCTGAAAGCGAGGATCTTGAGGAAACCGCTGCAGAAACCGGTCGATGTCCTGCCGCGCGTCGGCGGGATCGTTACGGCTGGCGGTTCGCTGAATACGTTGGTACAAGGCATCGGCCGTCGGCGGCGACAATCCCCAGATACACAGTGCCACCAGCAGCAGCACCGTGACGCCAATTCCAATTGTAGGAACATGAGTTGCCGGTTGACTCTGCTTCTCCAGCTCACGGGACGCAGCTTGCACTCGCTCGTGCTCTTCACGGGTCGTAAATCGGTCGAGTGGCGCGGACTCTTCGATGATTGTCTGACTCGACGGCGGAATTCCCGCAGGACCCACCGACGCTTTCGTGCCCGCCATCGAAGCTTGCGTGCCTTCCCCTGACGCTTGCGTGCCGGAGGTGACGATGGTCGCGTCGTTCCAGGAATAATTCTTGGACTTGTTGGAGGTCGTATTGTCGGCAAATGTTGGCGAAATTTTGGTCGGCGGATGAGGAGTGGCAACAGAGGCCTGCGTTGGACAATCTGCTGACGATTGCGGTGGCCCGACGCGAGTGTCTGCTTCGTGTGGAGGCACCTTGCCGCTGTCGCGAGTCGATAATGCGTGCTCCATGGCGCGCAATCGGTTGGCCAGTACCAGTGCCGTTGCAACTCGCTGCTGAGGTTCTTTGCGGAGCAATTCGGCGATGATTTGATCCAACTCCTCCGGAGTCTCAGCGGCGAATCGGCGAACCGAGGGAGCTTCTTCGTATTTGAGTTTGTGAATCACTTGCGGAAGATTGCCGCCGGAGAACGGCGTTCGCCGGGACAGCAGCGTAAACATCACTGCACCCAGGCTGTACAAATCCGTGCGGTTGGTCACCGGTCGCCCGTCGGCCTGTTCCGGAGACATGTAATCGGCGGTACCTACGACGCTGCCGTCGGCGGTGCGATGCGTCGCACCAAACAGTTTGGCGATACCAAAGTCGGTCAGCTTGATGCGTCCATCCGGAGTTTGCAGCAGATTCGCCGGCTTGAGGTCGCGATGAACGACTCCGCAATCATGCGCGTGCTTCAAGGCGCTGCACACGTCAATCGCTATCCGCGTCACTTTGCGCCAATCAAACAAATGTCCAGACTGCAATACCTCCTGCAGGCTTTGTCCCTCGACGAGCTCCATCACAAAGTACAGTTGCCCGTCCTGCTCACCGTCGCCGACCATCTGCACGATGTTGGGATGCCGGAGTTGCTTGAGCGTTTCGATCTCCGCCATGAACCGCGCGCGAAAGTTGGGGTCGTCGGCTAGCGTGATTGCCAGGGCTTTGATGGCGGCGTGTTCGCCGGTTTCCATATGGATCCCGGCGTAGACCGTGCCCATTCCACCGCGGCCGAGCAAGCGTTCAATCCGATAGGGTCCGAGTTTTTGCAGCATTGGACGAACTGTGACGAATGGCGGCCCGAAAAAAATACTCGTCCCGAAGTGACTTGCCCAATGATACCCAAAAAACCGCCGGAAAGTGCCCCTTATGGCAATCCCGGAGTGTGGTGCCTGGCGGCTGAGCTTGCAAAGCCAGAGTTACGCAGTTTTCTGGGCCATCGCTAGGCTTTTCCCCAGCCACCCGACGGCGTTCGCTTGAATGGCTCGCCCATTTCGGGTTTACTCTGTTTGTGGTCCTCTCGAAGCAACAACTCACTAGGGAACTTCCTATGCACTGTATTCGCTCATCTTTTTCCGAACATCCTGGGCGTCGTTTCGTGGCTCTGGTCGTGGCCTTCGTGCTCGGATCGGTCCTTCCTCTGGTGCAGGCGGAGGAGGACGCGGCCATCGAATCGCGTTTAATCGCTGCGGTGAAATATCTGTCGTCCGACGAACTTGAAGGCCGCGGTGTGGGTACCAAGGGGTTGGATAAGGCTGCCGACTACGTCGCCGCGGAATTCTCCAAGGCCGGACTTTCGACGCAGGTCATTGACGGCACGCCGTTCCAACCGTTCGAGATCACGACGCATGCAGAGCTTGGTCCGAAGGAGAAGAATCGGCTGGCATTTGTCGGTCCCCCCGGAGACGACGGAAAGCCTCGCCGGATTGAATTCAAGCTGGGGCAGGATTTCAATACCTTGGCGATCGGCGGCACCGCGGTAGTGAACGCGCCGGTTGTATTTGTCGGATATGGCATTTCCGCGCCCGAGTTCAAATACGACGACTATGCCGGCATCGATGTCAAGGACAAGGTCGTCGTCCTCGTGCGCAAGGAACCGCAACAAGGGAATGAAAAGAGCGCCTTCAACGGCAAGAATCCCTCGGGGCACGCGCCGTTCGTAACGAAAATTTCCAACGCCTATCAGCATGGCGCGGCCGCGGTCATCCTGGTGAACGATGGCTACAGCTTCGACGAAGAGGGAAAATCGCGGCAGCGACAATGGTCGACGGCACTGGACAAACTCGGCAAAGAACACGACACGTTCAAGGCCATCAAAGACCCCACGCCTGACGATTGGAAGAAGCATCGCACCACCGTTACGAACCTATCAGAGATGTTGAAGAAGCTTGACGAGCAGCTCTCCGGAGACGGGGACCAGTTACTGCCGACCGAGGGGGCGGGGTTCACAACCGGACAACGCACGCTGGCCGTGTTCTTTGCCAAGCGATCGATGGTGGACGCGATCCTCAAGGCCGCGCTCGGTAGTGACCTGGCCGCCTTAGAAGCGAAGATGGACCAAGAGCCCTCGCCCGCCAGTCAGATGCTGGCCGGATGGCAAGTCGATTCCGAAAGCAATGTGAATCATGTGAAAGCCAACGCGAAGAATGTGCTGGCCGTCATTCCTGGCAACGGACCGCTCGCGAACGAGACTTTGATCGTTGGCGCGCACTATGATCACGTCGGATTTGGTGGCGCCGGCTCGGGATCCCTGGCGCCGTGGACAACCGATATCCACAACGGCGCAGATGATAACGCGTCCGGCACCGCCGCGCTAATCGAAGTCGCCCGGATGATCGCCGGACAGTCCCGCCCCAACGCACGCCGGATCGTGTTCGTGGCGTTCACAGGCGAAGAACGGGGTCTGCTGGGGAGCGAGTATTACATCGATCATCCGGTGTTCCCGTTGGAAA
>CAZFLF010000059.1:0-13762 GCA_964519825.1 uncultured Pirellulaceae bacterium
TAGCGGCATTCACTTTGTACATACCGATGGCGCGTCGGGACGGCGGTACATTATCGAGCCAACGAGTGCGGGTCTGGCGCTTTTTGATTATGACGGTGACGGCGATGAGGACATTTATTTTCCCAACGGCGCCCCCCAGCCGCCCGGAAGCGGCGCAGGTCCTCCACCCCGCGATGCGTTGTTGCGCAACGACGGCGGCTTTCATTTCACCGATGTGACAAACGAAGCCCGAGTTGGCGACAATCGCCACAGTCTGGGCGTCACGGCTGGAGATTTTGATGACGACGGCGACTTGGATCTGCATTTGAGCAATTTTGGTGGCGACGTCCTGTACCGCAATGACGGTGATGGCACATTCACCGATGTGACGCGGCCGGCAGGCATTGCCTGCGACAACAAGGTCGGCGCGGGTTGTTGCTTCTTCGACATGGAAGGGGATGGCGACTTGGACTTATACGTGGCCAAATACGTCAAATTCTCCTACGAGTCTCATGTTCCCCACACGCTGTTAGGACTCCCAGCGTATCCCAGTCCACTTCGTTATTCGGCCGAGCCTGACGTGTTGTATCGAAACAACGGAGACGGCACGTTCATCGACGTGACGATCCAATCCGGGATCGGAGCGCGCGCTGGTCGCGGCATGGGGGTCGTCTGCGCAGATTACGACCGTGATGGGGACACCGATGTGTTCGTCGCCAACGACGTGATGGAAAACTTCCTGTTTCAAAACGACGGTACCGGCAGATTCAAGGAGGTTGGTCTGCAGAGTGGTGTGGCGTTTGATATGCGCGGACTCCCTCATGGCAATATGGGCGCCGACTTTGGCGATTACGACAACGACGGCTGGCTGGACGTGTTGGTAACCTCGTTTCGCAACGAGATGCCCGCGCTCTACCGCAACTTAGGCGGCGGACTGTTCGCGGATGTAGCTCGGCAGTCAGGCGTAGGAATCCCGACTTTGCCCCACGTCACCTGGGGGCTCGGCTTCGTGGATTTCGATAACGACGGCGACCGGGACATTTACATTGCCTGCGGAGACCTGGATGACAACATTGAGCTGCGCAATGATGCAACCACTTACCTGACTCCAGATAACCTGCTCATGAACACTGGTCGGGGAAAATTCACCGACGTCTCGAAGACCAGCGGCGACGGGATGCACGTGAGACTTTCCAGCCGCGGTGCGGCTTTTGACGACCTCGACGGTGACGGACGAGTTGACGTGGTCGTCCTCAATTCGCGACGGGAGCCGACGATTTTGCAGAACATCTCCCGTAATGGCGAGCATTGGATCAACCTCCAACTATGCGGAACTCAATCCAATCGCGACGGCGTAGGCGCCTCCGTGAAGGTGATCGCCGGTGACCTGGTGCAGGTCGACGAAGTGCACAGTGGACGAAGCTACCAAAGCCATTTTGGAATGCGACTACACTTCGGCCTCGGCCAGCGCGATCGCGTCGACCGGATCGAGGTCCGCTGGATCGGGGGAGGTATGGACGTCCTGGAAAATATCCGTGCGGACCGATCGGTCGTGCTGCAGCAGGGGAACGACTGATTGGGTCGGATAGAGGTCGGGTGCCGCACCGATTAACCCCAGACACTTTGGGTGATTTTTCTGTTGCAATCCGGGAATCCGATCGCTAAACCTATAGTCGGTTTGACTCCGGTATCTTCGTTCTTTTTTTTTCTTCCGTTTTAAGGAGGCTTCGGATGAACGTGACTTTGATTCGACGACGGTTCCAACTAGCGTTCACGCTGGTTGAGCTGCTGGTAGTCATTGCGATTATTGGGATTCTGGTGGCCTTGCTCTTGCCTGCTGTGCAGGCGGCGCGCGAGGCGGCTCGCCGGATGCAATGTGGCAACAATATCAAGCAGCTAGGACTCGCGGCACACAACTATCATGACACCTACAAAGGATTCCCTCCGGGTGAAATGGGCACCTGGGAACCCGGTGGCTGGGGCGCTCCCCTGATCAGCACCTCGGGTGCAGCGAGTCCCATTTACCACATGCTGCCTTTTATCGAGCAAAGACCGCTCTGGGACACCATGCAGTCAGCGCAGAACTACGGCGGAACAGCTTTTGCTGCCGGAGGTGCATTTACGTTCTGGACAGGGTACCTGCCGTACCATACGAAGCTCTCCGGAGTTCTTTGTCCCTCAGACCCAACAGGTGCTAATTCGAATAAAAATGCACTTGCGTATTCCAACTACTGTTTTAGTCGCGGGGACAAGATCAATCGCGCCACGACCGCGAATGCCTGGGAAGCTCCTTGGAACAAGCCCCGAGGCGTGTTTCAAGGTTCGGTGGCATGGGGTAACAATGGTCCAGCCACTAACTCCACTGAGTATTACGCTAACACGGTGAACATTTCCTCGCTGTTAGATGGAACGAGCAATACGATCTCCATCAGCGAACTGGTTATTTATCGCGGCACTCGCGGAACTCTAAAAGGTGACTATTGCATGAATGTCGGCGGCCTCTCAAACAGTCCGATCCAATGCATGGCTTTTAAGGGCCAAAGCGGGATGCTTCAGGGTTGCACGCCGGCGGACAGCCACCATCACCGTGGCTTGAGTTGGGCGGCAGGCTATTTGTTGCACACGGGTTTCAACACGGTACTGCCTCCGAATTCTCCGATGTGTTCAGACGCCAAGGGGGAATGGGGAAATGGAGTATTTTCGCCACAGAGCTATCATCCCGGCGGCGTTACCGCGGGCCTGGCCGATGGTTCCACGCGATTCATCAGCGAGACGATCGACACGGGAAACCTGGCACTACCCGAGGCTCAACCCTGGAACGGCGGGCCTAGGCTAAATAGTCCCTATGGCGTCTGGGGTGCGTTAGGCAGCATCGACGGCTCCGAAGCCGCCGGAAATTATTAACACAGTCCATCGCGACCACTCGGATTCAATAAGGTCGTTGGCACTGTTTGGTAACGACGATCACAAACTTCATTGGGACGCCTGAGACGAACATCCAGTCTCAGTCGTCCCTTTTCTTTTGTGCTCCGGCGTCAGTTCGCCTTTGTCACGACAGGGCGTAACGGCGACAGAGACGTGTCGTAGCTTTGACGCTGTCGAGGTACAGGGGCTGTCGAGAATCGGGGCACCCGGTACCAAGTTTTTGGTACTGGGGTCAACGGATGCGACGCTGGTTAGCGAGCGACATCATTACGCCTAGTGATACCGACGTCACCACGATCCAGATTGCCTGGTTGCGACCGTCTGGTGGGAGCGTCCATTCGGTCTGGGCGCCGGGCAGCACGAGGGCGACGACAACTGGGTAAATGACCCCTGCACCAACCCCCGCGAAGATCCCAGCCGCCAGGTAATTTGTTGCGGCCTGGTAATGTCCGCTGAATACACCCAAGCCTAGGCCGACACCAATTCCGAGCATCCCCAAAGTGACGCACTGCGTCAGTACCGTCCCTTCCAAGGATAAGGGTTGCACGCCTGTCCTTAATGCTACGCAGGCGATGTCGCCCAATAGTCCGCCCGCTGCTCCCAACAACCCACCGGCAAGGATACCAACTACGCTTCCCACAACACTGCCGATCATCAAGGCACTCCAAGACTGACGCCTGGTCGCCAAGGCGATACCCAATCCGCCGCCAGTCAGGGCACCCAGCAGCGCGACGAACAAGATTGCGTTCTGTCGTTCGGCTTTACCCCGCGCGGCGAATAGCTCCATTTCCTGCTCGGCGGTCGCGAACGGCCCGAGATTGATCAGCTCACTGGGCACTTCAAAGACGGGGTACGTCATTTGGAGAATGATCCAGGTAAGTCCCCCCGCGATCAGGGCGAATACCAGCCAATACGCAAGGGAAACCGACGACTGCTTATTTTCCGCTTTGGCGACTTGCGTACTGTTAGGCTGTTCGACTGGACTCGAATCTGTAGCAGGTTGTCCCTCAGTCATGACAAAAGCCCTCGCGGTTGCTGGCGTTCTTCGCTAGGAGCAAATCTCGGACTATCGTAGGCGGTGTGGTTCGGACCTGCAAATCATGACGCCGGACTTTGCCACAGTTCTTGTCATCTGAGCGACGCACTAGCACTTGGTTCGTCCCTACCCTTGTCTCCAAACCGGAGCTAAACTTGGAACTAGCGTCGATGGCCGTCGTCATTCCAGCCCCTTGGGGCATTTCGTTTTTGAAGTCGTGATCAAGGTGTGAGTCGATGTCGAACACCACTCCCGAGTCGTCGCCGGAATCTTTGCCTGCTTCCCCAGCTCCGGATGAGACTGTCCGGGCAGCTGCCGAAGTTACGTCGGCCGAACCGGGCCAGCAGCCATCTGAGACAAGTTCCTCAGCTGTGGGCGAACGGCCCAAGATTCAAGTCGGACGCAGCAATCTGGGACAGCGCCCGTCCCAGGGATCCGGCGGACACAGTAGTCATCGTGCGCGCGGCCCAAAGCCACCTCGCGGCCAAAAACCAAATCGCGATCGAGAGCAAAAAGAGGGGGAGCAGTCCGGCGGGGACAAGAATGCCGGCATGTTCGTCGCCGATACGCGAGCCAATGTACCGGTCCCGTCAAAGCGTGAACGGGTCAGTCCCGAATTGGAAGCGGAGCTCAACGACGCGCTCGGCGATCTTTCACTCGATCAAATCGTGCAGGATGGAGCGGTCGGCCGGGCTACGGAAGCCTTCGATCCGGATGCACGTCTGACGGCCACCGTGGTGCGGATTGACAAAGTGAATGTGTTCTTCTCGCTCGGTGGAAAAAATGAAGGGTTGGTGGCTCTTCAGCAGTTCAAGGAGCCGCCGACCGTCGGAACACAAATCGAAGTTGTCGTAAAGGGAATCAACGCGGAAGACGGCTTGTTCGAATTAATTGTGCCCGGCACGTCGATCGATGTTAGTGATTGGTCGGATTTGTCTAACGGAGCGGTTGTCGAAGCCCGGGTCACAGGAGCGAATACCGGCGGCTTGGAATGCCTGGTGAACAACATCCGCGGCTTTATTCCGTCCAGTCAGATCAGTTTGTATCGAGTGGAGAACCTGGCCGAATTCGTAAATCAAAAGCTGTTGTGCATCGTGATGGAGGTCAATGAGAAACGGAAAAATCTGGTGCTCAGCCATCGAGCACTGCTGGAACGCGAGCAGGAAGAAACTCGCCGCAAGTTCCTCGCGGAATTGCAACCCGGTCAGATTCACGACGGGGTGGTCCGCAGCATCAAAGACTTTGGAGTGTTCGTCGACATGGGTGGTGTCGACGGAATGATCCACATCAGCAAGTTGAGTTGGGACCGCATCAAGCATCCGAGTGAGGTGGTCCAAGAAGGGCAGAAAGTACGGGTCAAGGTCGAGAAAGTCGACGACCAGACGGGCAAGATCAGCCTTTCGTACCGCGATCTACTCGACCGCCCTTGGGACAACGTCGAGCAGAATTTCCCAGTTGGATTGACCGCTCGAGGTGCTGTCTCGCGCGTGGCCAATTTTGGAGCGTTTGTAAAACTGGCCCCGGGGATTGAAGGATTGATCCACATTTCGGAACTGGCACACGGTCGCGTGCGTCGAGTCGAAGATGTGTTGAAAGAAGGACAGGAAGTCGAAGTCAAGATTCTGTCGGTCGACCCGGAGGCACAGCGAATTGCACTCTCGTATAAGGCGACGTTGCCTCCTCCCGAAACACAGACGAAAGGACAAGCAGAGGAAGTGGACGAACCTCCGCGCCCGTTGGCGGTTTCCGCAAAGAATCGCCCCCTGCGCGGTGGAATCGATCGGCCGGACGGTCGTGATGGACTTGGACTGAACTGGTAGTGTCGCCGAATGAGCATTCGTCGGGCAGGATCTAGCTTTCCAGCGGTTTTGTGGATAACGACTCTGTCGCAAATCTGATCGGCGGATTGTTGTGAACTACCAGTCATCCTAGACGCTGGCGAATGGGACTGGACCCCGCGTTGATGAGCAACCCATTCATGGCCGGCATTATCGATATCTTCGGCATTCTGGTGGGTTCGACGTATCGAACGTTTTGGGCGATATTTCCACATGGGCCTGGAGTGGGCCGACTTGTCCGTGGAACTGGTCTCGGACTTTCCGATCTGATCCAGCCTGTTCGATTTCAGGCTCCTGCCGTAAGATTCACTGCGAAACATTCTTTCATTTATGGCAAAGGAGTTGACGTGGAAGGTACTTTGCGCGATCGGGCGGAAGCTATTAAGAAACGAATCCTGCAACTCCGAGACAGTCTTTGACTACGACAACAAGTCCCACCTAGCCACCGAGTTAGAAGCCAAGATGGCCCAGCCTGGTTTCTGGGATAGCCCAGAGCGCGCCCAAGGGATGATTGGCCAACTCAAGACGTTGCGCGCGGTAATAAAGCCGCTTGCCGAATCGATTCATACCGCTGAGCAACTGCAGGAAATGCTCGAACTGGCTGCCGGTGACGATGCCTTCACGGAAGAAGTCACGGCTGAAATCACCAAGCTTGAGACATCCGTGCAGGAACTCGAACTCAGGGCACTCCTCAGCGGCGAACATGACGCGCTCGGGGCGCTGGTTAGCATCTACGCTCGAGATGGCGGCACCGACGCGAACGACTGGGCCGAGATGCTGCTGCGCATGTACTCGCAATGGGCGTCCAAGAACGGCTATCAGGTCGAATTGCTGGACCGCAAGGACGACGACGTCGCCGGTATCCAGAGTGCGTCGGTCGCGATCCGCGGACCAATGGCCTACGGCTATCTCAAAGGTGAATCCGGCATTCACCGGCTAGTTCGTATCAGCCCGTTCAACGCCGAAGGAAAGCGGCAGACGAGCTTCGCGGCCATCGACGTGGCACCGGAAGTTCCGGACGAAATCGAAATCGAAATCGATCCCAAAGATATTCGCGAGGATACTTATTGTTCTAGCGGAGCCGGCGGACAACACGTGAACAAAACGGAAAGTGCCGTTCGCCTTACGCACATACCGACCAATACGGTCGTGGCCTGTCAAAATGAACGGAGCCAGCATAAGAATCGGGCAATTGCGTGGAAACTGCTGCGAGCCAAACTTGCGCGGCTGGAAGAAGAAAAACGCGAAGCTGAAGATGCGGTGAAGTACAAGAACAAGGCGCGGGTCGGTTTCGGTTCGCAGATTCGCAACTACTTCTTGCATCCGGATCAACGCGTCAAGGACGCGCGGACGGGTTACGGCGTCACGCAATTCACTCCGGTGCTCGACGGCGATATTCAGGGATTTCTGGACGCATACCTACGCTGGCGAGTCGGACAGGAAATCGAGTAATGGGTCCGCATACGGGGTCGGCTCGCGGGGCCGTAAGTCTTTTCAGAGGTTGCCGAAAACAGTTCCCGACCCCTTTCGCGGCTGGCGCCGCTTGATTTTCATGCCCGATCACATTGAAACTCGATCTATTTTGGACGGACGTCTGCGAATTGAATTCTCGCGTCAGGCGGATCGCTTCGGGCACGTCATTTTGTTGGTCGAAGGGGATGCCGCGCGCCCAATTCTTTCGTCGGTGGAAGGATCGGGTCGGGATCTGTGGCCACTGAGCCCTGTGCTGCAGCAAATCCACGTTGAGGATCGGTCGGATTCGCTAGGTCGCGCGTCTCGGAGAGACTCGGCCACGGAACGTCACGTCGCGCTCCTGGTCGGAATGGCGGGACGCAGCCATTGGTCGCTGAGCGTGGAACCAGTTATTGCAACTGCCGCGCTGGTTTTCGACGTCGCTTGCCGCGTCAGTGCAGCCGAGTCCCCCGATCTCCGCAGCACATATCTACCGGCGGTCGTGCCCAAGCTCTTGGAAAACGGCAGTTGCGTCCTCGCATTGGAGAATGCTTGGTTGGTCACCGTGCGAAGCGAGGATCATTGCAACGCAACGCTGCAGACTGGCGAGCTTGGCCTCAGCATTTCGCCTCGACAGCTCGGCGGACCTACCAGGCGATGGAAATACCTTGTGGAACTTTCCCGGTCCTAAGAACAATCAGCCGCCCGCAAGATATTTAAATTACTTCAATCGATAGCCGACCTTCGCCAGCAAATCGCTAATTCGTTCGCGTTGGTCGCCTTGAATTTCCAGATTACCAGACTGAATCGTTCCGCCAGCGCCACACGCGGTTTTTAGCTGAGTGAGCAAGGCCGGCAAATCATTCCCTTCCTCGGAGAGACCGCTGACGATCGTGACCTTCTTCCCCTTCTTCCGTTTTTCGACCGCCACGTGCGCCGTCTGCGTTTCAGGGGGCAGGCGGGGCGGTGGCGCAGCGGGACACCGGCAATCCTCCCTCAATTGACCGCACCGCTGGCATTTTGGCGCATTATCGAACGGAGTTCCTGCAAAGAGACGCGTCATTTTTGCTCCACCGTGGCCCTCATGCGAAAACGATCGTTTAACCGCAAGCCGCAGGCGTGCGCTTTGAACTGAGATCGACTGGGACCGAACGCGCTCGCCTGCGGCTTGCGGTTAAACGATTCAGCTGCCGCAGGCTCTGATTGTGACACGTCATGACAAATTAAAGAGTGAATCACAAGAGCGCCCCGGTCTCACAGCGCGGGTTCTTTCGTTACAACATGTCGTCTAACTGCAGGCGGCAGGCGAGCGCGTGCTAGTGTGGTACGCCGCTCCGCATCGTGAATTGCGGCGCGGAGCGCCGCACCACACTGCCGAAAGAAGACTCCCGAACCCGTGCAACTATGTGAGGCAACTCTCCGTGCCGTGGATCACGCGCCAAGCCGTTGTCAACGCTAAATCGCCGCACGTGGGTGGCCGGATTGATCGCCTGGTTCAAGAATTGGCTGGCGGAACTCGGGCCCACGTGGCGGGTCTGTTTGATTTCGACTGTGTATTGGTGAACGCACAGCCAACTCGCGAAACCTGGCGGCGGCTAGTCGAAGGGGACCGAGTCCAGGTTCGATTCGAAGAGGGGCGTCGCTATCATGCCCGGCCTCGGCCGCGAGCCCACCGCGGGTTCGCGATTGTCCACGAAGACCGCGAACTGATCGTGGTGGACAAGTCGCCAGAATTACTGACCGTTCCCACGGAGCGGAATGAACCGTACACGCTGGCCTACCGCGTAAATGAGTACGTGCGGCGGACAAAGAGTGGCAAAGGTGCGTTCCCGGTCCATCGGCTTGATCGTGGCGTGTCAGGACTGCTGGTTTTCGGCAAGACAAAAGAGATCTCCGATCTGATCCGCGATCAGTTCGCGGCACGAAAGCCGGAGCGAAAGTACGTGGCGATTGTCGCCGGCCACCTGGCGAAGCCCGCAGGGGAATTTCGCAGCTTTCTGGCAACCGATAAGTCGCTTAATCGCTATTCAACGGATGACGAAGAAATCGGGCAATTCGCGGCGACTCATTACCGCGTCGTCGAGTCCTTGGGAGACACGAGTCTAGTCGAGGTGCGGTTGGAGACCGGGCGGCGCAATCAGATCCGCGTCCACTTCTCCGAGGCCGGGCATCCGGTGTTGGGCGATCCGCGATACCGACCCGAAGCAGCTCGGCATTCCGACTGGCCATACAAGCGGATCGCACTGCATGCCCAGACGCTCGGACTGACCCATCCAATCTCGGAGGAAGTGCTCCGTTTCGAGTCCCAGTTGCCAGGAGAAATGGTTCGATTCATTCTGCAGGCTCGGCAAATCGCGGCAAATCAGCATCCGACACAGCAACCGGCGCACGACATCCGCGAGCAATCTCGACGTACGGTGCCGCGACCGATCAAGAAGAAGAAACACCGGCGGTAAATCGCTGGGCCGCAGGCGGTCACGCTACCCGATCGTGCCACTGGAGCCCACCCGGAAGTTCCTGGCTGGCGAATTCGATGTGGATCACTCGTCGATGACCCGGGACCTCGGCACGGGACGATGCGTGCAACAATAGGGGACGTATCATGATGACTCCCCCCGCGTCGACCACGCACGTCACTGCGGGCACGGTGGACTTCCAGTGATCCAATTCTTCGTCAAGCCAGCCATTTCGATGTGAGCCAGGCAGCACTCGTAGCGGTCCGTTATCAGGACCGGAGTCGTCAAGATGAACGCGGACCGCGACCATTTGTTCCAATACTGCGACCGGCGGTTGCGTTTGCCAGATTCCCGATTTCTCGGACCATGCTGTGAAACCAGCGAACTCGATCCGTTCCTTCACCGCGATCACGTTGTCTTGGTGCCAATACAACTTCCAATTGGCCTCCGGCGTTTTGTCAAAAAACAAAGCCCGCACGGCGAAACAACCGTCACCTAAAATTGGACGCACGATCTCGCGGATCGATTCAGACCGGGCCAGAGCACTTATCTCCGGGGAAAGTCCCAGTAGATTCCGTATGCCGTACACTTCGCCCCGTCGCCGAGCCGCGGTGTCGGAGTCCAGCGCGGCGATTGCATTCCGCAAATCCTGAACGGCCGCGCTATCGATCACGCCAGGAACGATGGCATATCCGTCGGCGAAAACCTGAGGGACAAATTCCTGTAGTATTTGGTTCATGCTGATGTCCGTGGCGACTAGCTCACACCGAAAACAGTTCCACGACATTCAGCACTGCTTCCGGCGCGGCCAGAGGTGAAATGGACTGAGCCGTCGAGTAGGACTTGTGAACACGATAGCGCCGTTTGCCAGGATTCCGGAAAGCGTCCACACAGGCGTTGGGAACATCGACGACCCAGTATTCTTGAATGCGAGCCTCGGCGTATAGTTCCAGTTTCTCGCCGAGATCGTAGTCGCGACTGCTGTCGGCGATTTCGATGATCAATAAGACGTCATTTGATTTGGGGCGCCGCTGGCGATAATTCCCCTGTCGGATCCATGCGATATCCGGTTCCGGGACCGATTCCAGCTCATCAAGTGTGACCCCGCATTGTACGCTGACTTCGACGTTTTCGGGGACATTCCTTACACTCCACCGTGTCAAGTATCGGATTAGTTCCTCATGAAACGGACCAGCGGGACTCATTTCGCGTAACTCCCCGTGGATGAGTTCAATACGGCGACGACTCAAGCCATCGAACAACCCACGCTCGATCCACCGGTCGTATTCCGCAATCGTCAATTTAAGGATAGTGCTCATGGCAATGACTTCGTTCTGATTTCAGTGATACCAAGGCCGCTCACAAGTGCGGCGGTCCATTCCGGCAGGGGAGCGGATGTTTCAGTATCATCCACTCAGGGAAAACTTACGCAACTGTTGTTCGGAATCCTTTGGCCCCATGGTTGGGATGCGAACTCACGGACTCTCGGGCGCACTCTCCGGCGCACTCTCCGGCGCACTGGGGATCCTCAACAGACGCAACAAGGTCCATTCTTCGGTTTCGTCCTCATATTTTACACGCAACGCTTCGCCGCGTAATTCCTGAATCTCAGCTGGGCTGTATTCCTGCCCGGCCTGCTTCCGAACTTCAATTTTCTGTGAAACGGTCAAACGCAGCGATTTCACTTCCTCGGGCAACGCCCAACCATCCCGACTGTCGAAGAAACTGACGAAGATGCGATCGCCGTCAATCGCGAGAAGAATCGCCGGATACCAGTATCCATCTCTTCCCGAGGCCAGTGCCCGGTCCCCTTCGTCCCAGATCACAAGTCCGCCCAGGCTACGCCGGACGCGGATACGACCCACGTTTGTATTCTGCTCCTCCAAGTCAATGTCATCGAACGCGACGTCGATGATCTCACCGTTGACCCGAGTTACGACGGCGGGGAAATATCGCAACATCGGCTCGAACTTTGGACGACACAGGACTCGATCGCCTTCGTGAACCGTAAGGGGGACCAGGTCACGACTAGATACAACCGCCTGATCCGCATCATCGAACAGCACGCGGAATTGGCCGTCCGGACATTCCAAAACTGTGCCCGGATACCAGAACAAGTCTCCTCCCCAGCGGGCAAGCACTCGGTCTCCGACTTCCCAATCGCGTTCCTTCCCCGCGATTTTCGTGGCACGGCCGGGAAAACGAAGTTCACCGAAAGTCGCGCGAATGATTTCGCCATGCGGCAGACGAACTCCGAGCGAATCCCCCTCGAGCTCGCAAAGGATGCCGGCGACCGGCTCGACGGTTTCGGGTTGTGTAACCACGACCGCAACTCCGACCGCCAATTCCAAGGGTCGTAGCTGCGCGTCCAGGAACCAGCCATCCTCACCGTTGTCGAGGATGACATAATTCCTTTCACCGTCGACGTGCCGGACCGTTCCGGGTAACCCACTATCTTCGGATTCGGGAAAAGCAATGACCCGATCGTTCGCGCGCCACATGAATGTTCCCCCGTGAGTAATTCGTTGCATGATTGAACGTGGAAGATTTTATACTTAGCATCGCGTCGCACGAGTGATATCAGCGTAAATTTGGATTCCACAACTCCGAGCAATTTCCATGTCACCTCGCTGGACACGCCGAGGGTTTGTTGCTTCAGCCGCGGGACTTGGCGCCGGACTCACCCGGTTACCGCGGCCGGCATGGGGATTTGCCAAGGATGCTCGCAAGCCGCGTGTCGCAGCCGTGGTGACTGTGTTGCGATTTCGCAGTCACGCTTACAACATCCTCGAGAATTTCTTTGAGCCCTATCTGTTTCGCGGAGAGCTCGTCGATCCGGGCGTTGAGGTAGCGGCGTTGTTCGTGGACCAGTTTCCAGAAGATGACATGGCCCGCGGTATCTCGCGGCGGTTCCAAATACCGCTGTACGAATCCATCGACAAAACGTTGTGCCGTGGCGGCAACACACTCGATGTCGACGCAGTGTTACTGATCGGCGAGCATGGTGAATACCCCTACAACGAACTCGGCCAGCAGATGTATCCACGCAAACAATTCTTCGACGCAATCGTCGCGACGATGAAGCGTGCTGGGCGAGCCATCCCAGTATTTAACGACAAGCACCTCTCTTATCGCTGGGATTGGTCGCGGGAAATGGTTGAAGTTTCCCGGCAACTCGGTATTCCTCTGCTGGCTGGGAGCAGCGTTCCGCTGGCCGCACGACGGCCCAATCTCGAGTTGCCTGCAGGGATGGAAATCACCGAGGCAGTATCGGTCCACGGCGGTGGCCTGGAATCGTATGATTTCCATGCTCTCGAAGTATTGCAATCGATGGTGGAATCAAGACGCGGCGGAGAAACCGGCGTCTCGCGTGTCGAGCTAGTGGCCGACGAGAAGTATGACGAGGCGGCACAGCAAGCCGACTGGCCGCGTGACTTGATCGCCGCAGCGATGTCTGCCGAGCAACAGCATGACGAGCCGCGTCAATCGCGACCGCGCGCCGGGGTACTGGCGGTCAAACAGGAATCGCAACGGCCCCCAAACGCCAAAGTCACGGGTCGTCACGCGATTCGCCTCACCTATCGCGACGGCTTCAAAGCGACGGTGGTCAAGAATGGCAGTAGCAGCGACCGCTGGAACTTCGCCTGCCAAATGAAAGGAGAAGCGGCCCCCCGCGCCTGTATGTTCTTCAATGGACCATGGAGCAACCGCTGCTTGTTCAAAGCGCTGTCCCATGCGATTCAACATTTGTTCCGCACGGGCGATCCTCCGTACCCGGTGGAACGCACGCTACTCGTATCGGGCATTCTTGAGGCGGCCGTACGTTCACATCACGCGGGGGGTGCGCCAATCGATACTCCAAACCTGGCGTTGGCGTATGCAGCCCGAGATTTTTCCAAATTTCGTGAAAATGGCGCCAGTTGGCAGGTTCTCACGCGTGAGACTCCTCAACCATTCGACTTTTCACCCGGCGACCGGAAGTAGCGAGCCACTGAGCTGTCGTTTATTGAGTCCTGAATTGCAAAAGACGATCGCAGTTAGCCAGCCATCGTAACCCGAAGAGGCTGGGATTTTTT
>CAZFLF010000060.1:0-13759 GCA_964519825.1 uncultured Pirellulaceae bacterium
TCCAGCCGCAGCCAATTTCCGGGAACAGCCGCCACGGATCACAGGTCGCTTCTTCTTCGGCCTCACAATCGCACACAGATTGAGCAGCCATGTAGTTCGTTTCCGCGGCAACGGGGGCTACAGGGACATCGCTCGGAGATGGCTGGGCCTGGTCCTGAGCAAAGTAGCTGTAATCTGTGGACGCTTGACGAACCGGAATCGAGTGGCCTGGAGGAGCCGCCCAAGTGTGGACCACATTCAGGCCGCATGAGAGCGCCAGAGCGAGAGTAAAACGCGTGACCTTCATCGGAGAGTTCTCCCAATCGATTTTGGACAGAGTCGTGATTTGTGGGCGGGTTAGGAACAGGTGCGGCGCGAACCAACTACGGGATTCGCAACGGGCGAATGACCAACTTCGCGAACTTCTGGGACCGGCCTCCCACGGAATGCTGCGTCTATTCAGCTATCGGACGTGTTGAATGGCACAATTGAAAAGATTGTGCGTCCGTACAATTGGCAAAGAAGAAGTTTACTGGGCAAGATGGGAAGATGTGCGGCCTGCGGAGACTGACACACCGCTCGCACCGCTTATCCGCGACGGCTTGTCGAGCACCGCGCAAAATGCAAGAGAAGAATCGAGAGTAACGACAGGTCCACAACAATCGATTACGTCGCCGAGTGCATGGCGGCCTACTCGGCGTTCGGATCAGAGAATAACGCTTCGACAAATTCGTCCGCCCGAAATATTGCGAGGTCTTCCATCCGCTCGCCGACGCCGACAAATTTGACGGGAATATTGAATTGCTGGCGAATCGGAATGACTACGCCCCCTTTGGCGGTTCCGTCGAGTTTAGCGAGCACGATCCCGGTACATCCTGCCGCCTCGGAAAAGCCCTTGGCTTGACTAATCCCGTTTTGTCCGGCGGTGGCATCCAGTACCAACAGGACTTCGTGCGGCGCGTCCGGGACGAGTTTGGTAATGACGCGGCGAATCTTGGCCAATTCTTGCATTAGACTGGTCTGGGTCTGCAATCGGCCGGCGGTATCGATGATGCAAACGCCGGCGTTCATTTCGAGGGCGCGGGCGACCGCCCGATGTGCAACGCTGGCCGGATCGCTTTTCTCTTCCCCAGCCACAAACTCGGCTCCCATGCGTTCGGCCCAGATGGCTAACTGTTTCACTGCGCCAGCGCGAAACGTGTCGCCTGCTCCAAGCACGACCCCCAGTCCCTGCTGCTTGAAGAGATATCCCAGTTTGGCGATGGAAGTCGTCTTTCCCGAGCCATTCACGCCAACCACCATGACGACGGTGAGCCCGGTTTCCGCCATCTTGATCGGCACTTCCGGCTGGGCCAACAACGCTTGGAACTGCGTCTTCACCGTAGCCAGTACCTCGGACATTTGCACCACGCGTCCGCGAAACTCGGTCTTGACGCGGTCGCGAATCTCAGACGCCGGTCCCGTTCCCATGTCCGTCTTGATCAAGATCGCAAACAGCCGGTTCAGGAAGTCATCGTCAACGAGCCGACCCTGTTGTTTGAACAGGTCGCGGACGTCCGTATTGAGCAACCGCGCGGTTTTCTGCAGTCCTTGGCGAAACCGTTGCAGCCAACCGGTCTTTTCTGGGGCGCCCATCGCAATCCGCTTTCCACGTTATTCATGTAGGAGTGACAGTAACAATTGCCGGGACATTTTATCGCCGACCGGCCGAATTGTCTTGAGTGCGTCTCGCGGTTAGCGAATCAGATGTTCAGTTTGGTTTGCGCATGGAATAGACTGAGGCCACCTTTGCCACCGAGATCCAGCCATGATTCCTCAACCCACCAACAATCGAAGCGATTCCGGTTGGCGTCCGTCGCGACGGGAATGGCTGCATGTCGGTGGTCTGTCATTGCTGGGCATTACGTCCGCCGACCTGCAACGTTTGCGAGCCGACGAAGGAACGGCTAAGGCGCCGGGGAGTCCACGTGCGAAAGCATGTGTCTTCATCTTCCTGTTCGGTGGTCCGAGTCACATTGATCTATGGGACATGAAGCCCGCAGCGCCGGTGGGGATTCGCGGGGAGTTTCAGCCGATTGCGACAAGCGTGCCCGGCATTCAACTGTGCGAGCATCTTCCGCGAATGGCTAAACAGATGGACAAGTTCTGCCTGCTGCGGTCCATGACGCATCACATGCCGGTGCATGGTCCGGCGTGTAGCGAAATGTACACAGGACGCGAGTACTTTGGTCCACCAACAACCGACCAAGCCCTGCCGCAAGATTGGCCCTCGATCGCAGCGCTGGTATCGCGGTTCGGAAAATCCGTGGGACAGCTTCCGCCGTCGGTCGTGCTGCCGTGGTACAGCCAGTTTGTCGGTCAAGATCGACGTATCGCAGGACAGACCGGCGGACGCATGGGGGAGCGGTTCAATCCAGTGTTGATCGAAGGAGATCCCAGCCGGAAAGATTTTCGCGTGCCGGGGCTCGAACTCTTTGGCGATGTCGGCGCCGATCGGCTTGGTCAACGCCGGCGTCTGCTGCGCCAGATGCAATCCCCTGGCACGGCAGAGTCGCGTGTATTTGGCCGGACGGCCCAGTCGATCGCCGAGTATTCGGACTTGGCATTTTCCATGCTGCAACAACCATCGTTCCGACAAGCGGTCGATTTGCAGGGAGTACCCGCTGCCGAACGCGAACCGTATGGATTCACCAAATTTGGCCAGAGTTTGTTGCTGGCGCGCCGGTTCCTCGAAGCGGGCGTGTCGCTGGTCACGGTAAACTGGAATGATGATAGCGCGAATGACAAGGTATCACCGCATTGGGACACCCATCACGACAACTTTGCCAAACTGAAAAACAACTTGTGCCCGGTGTTCGATCAATCGTTTTCGGCGTTTCTGGGCGATCTGGCGGAGCGTGGATTGCTCGAATCAACGTTGGTCGTCGTCACTGGCGAGTTCGGTCGCACGCCGCGCATCGGCCAATTCTCCCAGAACGCCATGACCGAGAAGACTGGCCGCGATCATTGGCCGCACGCCTTCACAGTGCTGCTGGCAGGTGGCGGAGTGCGCGGCGGTCAAGTCTACGGCGCGACCAGCCGCGACGCCGCCTTTGTGCTCGATAAGCCTGTCAGTCCTGCGGATCTATCCGCGACAATTCTCGAGCACCTTGGCATCCATCCCACCGGTGAATATTTCGACAATTTCCAGCACGTGGACCAACGACTTGCCGAAGGTAAGCCGATTCGCGATCTGGGATGATCCGGTAGCCATCACGAATCTCGAACCAAACAATGCGCGCGATCAAATAGGTCCTATACGACATATACATCCCATAGGTCCTATGAAGTGCAGAGCCTCGTCACGGCGGAGCGTCCCGACGTGATCGAAACAACATTGCCAGCACAAACTGGATCACGACGATTACGCCCACATTGGTGAGGCACAGTCCGGCGACTTGATCGTCGACCCCGGCATGTAGCAAACCGAAAACTCGGACTGGTGCCGTAAACAAGCCGGGTGGAGTCACGAGGATACTGGCTGACAAGTCTCCCGCAGCGACGACAAACGACATGAGCCAGGCCGCCAGGAGGATTCGCCAGCGGACCGGCGCAACGACGCGGAGCAAGCGAGCCAGTGGGCCAAGCCCATCGACCGCGGCGGCGTCCAGTAGGTCTTGCGGCAAGGATTGAATGCCGTACCAACTCACGAGAATTGCAGCCGGCAATGCGCGCACGGTCGTGGCTGCTACCGGCGCCAGAATGCTGTGGTCATACAGCCACGCCACCCACTCGACATCAGGCCGATTGAGCAGGCGAATGATCCAGAGACCAAGAATCGGTCCCGGCAACGCGGCGCCGACTGCGACACAAGACAGCGCCGGCCAGCCGTGCCAACCTCCTCGCCGCGCGAACCAGGCGAGTGGAATGGCAATCGCGACACTGACGGTTGCCGACACCGCCCCAATTACCGCTGACCAACTGAGTTCACTGGAAAACCGTCTCGGGGTGAGCCAGAGCATGGAAGCAGCCTTGGCAGCCGACCAGTCACGCGTGATCTGGCCAGCGACCTCTTCGACACGCATGCCGGCGTTGTAACCCAGATTTGCCAGCGACACGCCGGCGATCGCCAGGACCGCAATCGCCAGCAGCACCGTCGCAGGGATTCGCCAAATCCCCAAAGAGAAAATCACGGCGGGTCGAGCGGGGACCGAAATCGGTTGCCGCACGATTGCTCCGGCTAAGATGAGTCCCGCCACCAACAAAGCAAACGATGCTCCAGTTCCTCGCGGCAATGTCGCGCTGCCGGGCTCACCGGCCGACGATTCATCCAGCAACGGAACGGTGTTGTAGACTTCTTCGGCAAACGTTCGCACCTGGTACAAGTCGGTCACCGTGATCTCGCCTGCCGTGATGATCAATACCCACAGCATCGCCGCCGCAATGGCTGGCAGCACCATTGGCAACGTGACTCGCCAGACAGCTGCCGGAGCGGAACAGTCCAGCAATGCGGACTCTTCCAACTCCGGATCGACGTGCCGCAGCGCAACGCCAACCAGCAACATGACCCACGGGATTGCCGCGAGCGTGTGGATCCAAATCGCGGCGCGCATGCCGGTCAACAACGGCTGAGCGAACGATTCGCTGGATAATGTCAGCCAACCCTGCCGGCCGAAGCCGGCGTCCCAACCGGCAGCTTGCAGGTACAGCGGGACGAACAACATTGTCGTCAGGATCGCCCCCGCGATTCGCCGGCCGAACACATCCGTGCGCGAGATCAAAACCGCCAGCAGCACTCCGCACGGGACGGAGCAAACAATCACTGCCAACGACAACTCCAAGGTCGTCAGCAACAGCCCGCGTGTTCGCGAGTCGGTATCGATCCAAAGCCAGACGACGGACAGGGCCAAGATGCCTGCGACGCAGCTGCGATTCTTCCAAGATTGCATGCCAGTAGTCTACATCTCCGCTGTGAGACGTCGAAATCGGGATGATCCATTACAGGTTTTTCAGGTCTCGCGCCGAACCTCGCTGTGTCCTCTTCCTTCGCGGCCGAGACTGGCTGGCGGCAATCTCGATCTGACCGGCTAGCGATCTTCCGTCGTTTGACCGCAAGCCGAAGGCGTGCGCATTGAGCGGCCGCCGATCGCGCTTCGCATGACAAAACGCACGCCTTCGGCTTGCGGTTAACCGAAGTCATCGCTTACCGTGTCCACCATGTGTGGACGATTCACGCTACGAACAAGTTGGACGCAAATTGCCCGCATGTTCCAGTTGGAACGCTGGGAAGACCTGCGTCCGCGCTACAACATCGCGCCGGAATCGAACGTGGCGTGCGTGCGACTGAACGCCGCGGATCGCTCGCGGGAATGCGTGCAGATGCAGTGGGGCTTGATTCCGTCGTGGGCGAAAGACCCAACGATCGGCCGCAAACTGATCAACGCACGGGGTGCGACGGTCGCGGAAAAACCTTCGTTTCGCAGTGCGTTCCGATCGCGGCGTTGCCTGGTTTTGGCGGATGGATTTTTCGAATGG
The DNA here is from genome assembly GCA_964519825.1 of uncultured Pirellulaceae bacterium. Taxonomy (GTDB): domain Bacteria; phylum Planctomycetota; class Planctomycetia; order Pirellulales; family Pirellulaceae; genus CAZFLF01. The sequence continues at coordinate 5,494 of CAZFLF010000060.1, forward strand.
CAACGGGAAGGAAAGAAGAAGCAGCCGTTCTACATTCGGCTCCAGCACGATCAACCGTTTGCGTTTGCCGGGCTGTGGGAACGTTGGACGAACAACGGTCTGGATTTGCAAACCAGTACGATCATCACGACCGAAGCGAATGAACTGTTACGACCGGTCCATGATCGGATGCCTGTGATTCTGCATCTCAACGATGTCGAAGACTGGTTGGATCCCGCGCGCGGTCGCGGCGAAGAACTGCTCCGTCCCTATCCGGCCCACGAGATGAGCTTGTTTCCCGTGTCCGACGTCGTGAATCGCGCTACGCGCGACATGCCGGAGTGCATCGAGCCGTTCTCCGCACCGACGCAACGGCGTTTGTTTGAGTAACTCGCTGGGACAAAGAACATGACCGACTTACTCGGGCAGTTCGCACCACCCGTCGCCGTGGAACCGCTGGGGGGACCAGACGCCCGACGCACATCGCGCCGTCCTAGCGGGTCTTTGCACCACGGAACTCACTCGGTAATATCGGACAGCATGAACGAGCGAAAACGCTAGAACGCCGTCCGAAGACCATCAAAAGTACGGCTGCCGCCAATTGCCGCGACATGTGGCCGCTTCGCAAACGACTTGGGAGGAAACCGTCGATGGAAGGGTTGCTGGGAATTCTGGGTCTAACGTTGATTCTCTTCGTAACTGTGGGAGCGGTCGGCTATGTTCTCTTTCCCAAGACGGACTAGGACAGGTACCCAGCCGGTCTAACAGTGAATGGCCTGAGTACATCTTCCGACATGAAGTGCGGTTCGACCGCGCCATTCGCCTTTCGAAAACGTCCCTGCCGATGGACTACATTCGTACCTGTCCCTTCTGCCGCAACAGCATTCCCGACGACCCACCCGCCTCGGACGGCCCAGTTCGTGTTTGTCCACGTTGTGGAGAAGTGGTTGGAGCAGCGGATCGACTGGATCCGACCGCTGTCGATGACTTTTTCGACAATGGGATCGAGGGGATGCGGTCAGTGGAGCGAGTTCCCGTCAGGCCGAAGCTCGTGGCCACGGATAGCGGGGCACCGTCCGCCCGGGAACGCAATCAAAATGGTTTGAGCCTTTCGCGGCAGGGCCGGTACAAGCAGGCGATCGCGGAGTTCACCGAGGCAGTGCGCCTGACGCCGTCGCTCTTCGAAGCCTGGAACAATCGTGGCTATGCCACCGCCGCGCACGGTGAGTACGCGCGGGCGATGCTGGATTTCGACTCGGCGTTGCGAATTCGGCCCGACTTTGCAGAAGCGTTTAACAACCGCGGGCTGGCGCACATGGCACTGGGGGACTTCGAACGCGCTGTTCACGATTTCGACTCCGCGATCGAACATAAGCCGGACTTGATTCTGGCGTACATGAATCGCGGGTTCGCCGCCGCCGCATTGGCTCGCTTTGAAACGGCGCTAGGCGACCTCTCCTATGCTCTGAGTTGCAATCCGACGCTGGCGAACGCCTTCCACAATCGTGGATTCGTGTTGACAGCGCTGGGCGAGTTTGAAGCGGCCATTGAGGACTACACCAAAGAGATTCAGCTTCGCCCAGAAAGGGCATTCGCCTATTACAATCGTGGATTCGTGTGGCTGGCCCTCGGCGACTTTGCCTTGGCTGTCGCCGACCTGAGCGCGGCCATCCGATTGCAATTCGACCTCGCCGACGCCCATTTTCTGCTCGGCGATGTCCGGCGCGCCCAAGGAGACACGACCCAGGCAATCGAGCACTATGGTGATGCGCTGCAGACAAACCCGCAATTTCGACTGGCGCTTTGTCACCGTAGTGAGTGCTTCCAACACATTGGGAGAACACAGGAAGCAATCGCTGATCTGGAAAGCGCGCGACAACTTTCGTCGCCGGAAGCCCTTGGTGAATTCGATCAGCGGTTGGCCGAACTCCGACGAAGTACCCCTCATTCTGCGAACGACCCTGAATGAGAAGAGGTGGTCGGCAACAGATGCCTCTCCGGCCGTAGGATTGGACGCCCTCGTCCGACCAAAATCAGCCGACGGACGAGGGAGTCCATCCTACGGGTAATTCAATCGCCTAAATACCTGATCTGATCCCCTCCCTTCGCACTTGACTCGCGACGCGCCGCACAGGACGATCATCATCGATATCCGGTAGCGTGATCGCGATTGTTTCGGAACAATGGCTGGCTTTCCGATAAGGGGTGGGTCGGATCGTGTCGCGCCGCAATGCCTGTCGTGGGAATGCGCGTACGTATCCAATGAGCGAACCTCCTCTCCGACGTAACGACGAGAATCCAGTAAATGATCCGGGGCTTTCGTTGTCTGCCCCCGACGGGAATGCGGAAACGCTCCCTCTTAATACTGCAACGACCCCAGACGAGCCGGTCAAGAAAGTTCCGACGAGATCCCCTTCGGCGGAGGCACCGTCTCTTGCGGCAACTCAGATCGATCGATCGTTGGAGGATGTGGGGCTTGCTCCCACGATGGTCACTCCGACCGGCGTGGACCAGACGCTGGACTTCGTGCGGAATGAAGTCCGACGCAAGGCCACGGCCGTTCTGCACACCAAGGTGGGTGATTACGAGATCGAACGCGAGCTGGGGCGGGGCGCCATGGGAATTGTCTACAAAGCCCGCCATCATCAACTGCGCCGCGACGTGGCGCTGAAGATGATCTTGGCGGGCAAACATGCCGGTCCGGAACAACTCGAACGATTTCTCACCGAAGCCCAGTCTGTCGCGCAACTGCAACATCCCAACATCGTTCAGATTTTCGACATCGGGGAACAAGACGGGCTGCCGTATTTCTCGCTGGAATTCGTGGACGGTCGGAGCCTGGCGCAAGTCATCGACAAGCAGCCGCAGGATCCCCGCGAGGCCGCCCAGACCATCGAGGTGCTGGCCCGCACAATGCAGTACGCCCACGACCACGGCGTGCTGCACCGCGATCTCAAGCCGGCCAACGTGCTCTTAAGCAAGGAAGGCGTGTCGAAGATCAGCGACTTTGGCCTGGCCAAGAAAGTCACCGACGATGAATCGGAAAACACACGCACTGGGACGGTCATGGGAACGCCCAGCTACATGTCGCCCGAACAAGCGTCTGGGTTGACGCACGATGTGGGGCCGGCCGCCGATCAATACTCGCTGGGTGCCATGCTCTACGAGATGCTCACCGGCCGGCCGCCGTTTCTGGCCGCGAAGCCGATCGATACGATTTTGCAGGTCATTCATGATGAACCCGTGCCGCCTAAACAACTGCAGCCGGGCACTCCCGTCGACCTCGAGACCATCTGCCTGAAGGCACTGCAGAAGGACATCGACAAACGCTACGCGAACTGCACGGAACTGGCAAACGACCTGAACCGTTTCCTGAACGGCGAACCGATTATCGCCCGGCCTGTGGGCTCGCTTGAGCGTGCCTGGCGCTGGTGCAAACGAAACCCGAAGATTGCCGGCCTGGTGGCGACGGTTCTTGCCTTGCTTGTGGTCGGCTTTATCGGCTCGACGCTCGCCGCGATCACGATTGCCCACGAGCGCGACCAGAAGGAAACACAACGTCGCGGGGCCGAAGAGGCCAAGATTGCTGCTCAGAACGCCGAGAAAAAGGCGGAGCACAGCCGCGAGATTGCGGAGCAGCAGGCGGTCAATGCGGTGCGAGTTTTCTACGACGTCATCACGAAGGCGGATGTGAAACTGCGTAGCCAGCCGGGCGAGGGAATGCAAAATCTGCGGTTGGAGGTACTCGAGGATACGCGGCAGGGCCTCGATCGCGTACTGGAAAAAGCCCAGGACAGTCCGCGATTCAACCGTACTACCGCCGCGTTACACCAGCACATGGGCGATGTCTATAAGGAACTGGGTCGCACCGAAGAAGCACAGCAGTTTTATTTAAAGTCCCTGGCCATTATCGAAAAGATGACCGCCCAGAATCCAGACGACGACGCGAATGTGTTTAATCACGCCGCAATACTGGAAAAGCTCGGTAACGTCGCACTGGAGCTGGAGAACATTGGGGTCGCGAGGAAATATCACGCCATGTCGCTGGAACATCGCATTCGATTGACGCAGATCAAACGCGTTGATCCCATTTTGACGCCAGAGAAAGTGAAATTGACTCTGGGCAACGCCTACCGCACGCAATCAGAACTGGCGCTCATGCTGGGTGATCCACAAGTCTCTTGGGATTATATGAGCCGGTATCTCGAGCTGAACGGGGGCCGGCGTTTCGCCACTCCCCGAGAGTTTCTGGAAGCCTTACTGGCGGGGACGGTCGACAAGGCATTCGAGCGGGTTAGTTTTCAGATACGGGCTGGTGAAATCAGCTTTCGGCTGAACGATGTGGAAACCTGTCGTGCACTGTACACCCGGGCGCACGAGCGGGGAGAAACTGCATTGACCAAGGCGCCGACTCGCCCCGATGCCAAACAAGCAGTTGCCTACTCCAGCGGCGCGCTGGGAGACCTGGAAATAGCACTCGGCAATCCAACGGCCGCCGTCCCCTACTATTCCAAGGCTCACGAAATCATTTCGTCTCTCGTCGCCGCTGATCCGGAAAATGCTACGAATCAACGCGTTCTTTCGCAGTCGCACTATCGCCTCGGGGCTGCAAAGCTGTTAAGTGGCGTTGCCGACGCGGCTCGCGAGCAGTTTGAACAGTGCCTCAACTTACGGCGCCGGCTGGCGGATGCCGATCCACGAAACGTTCACAAGCAGATCGATCTGATGATTGCGCTCGCTCGCTGCGCCCAACACGTTGCTGCGGCCAATGTCGCCGCTGAACTTGGCTCCCGCACAGCGGAGGATCCGAGCGTTCTCTATCAAATCGCTTGCGGTTACTCGTTGTGTAGTGCGGCGGTCGTGCACGGAAAGGCAGACGCCGACCGCAAAACGGACGAACGCAACCAGATGGATCTATACGCGCGACAAGCGATCCAGGCCGTGCGTGAGGCGATCGCCAAGGGTTATAAGGACCGAATGGCTCTCGAAACCGACCCGGACCTTCTTCCCATACGCGATCGGACCGAGTTTCGAGAGGTCATCGAGACCCTCAAACGGGATTCCTCGTAGCCGTCACGCTCCGCCGTGACGTAGCCCGAACGGGAAAGATGCTTGCTTTGCGCTAAACGTCTGCACGGAGCAATGTCGTTTGCCGCATCGACTGCATCACGACGGAGCGTGATGGCTACAGGAATACGTCGTACGAGAGCGTGATCGCCGTGCCGCTCTAGTCACTTCCCTCGCCGAGAATCGCGAGCAAGGCATCGTCCACTGTGTGATGCCGGCTACCGATGCCCCCGATCAGCACGTCGCTACCGTTATTGCCGAGCACGAGATCTTCGCCGTCGCCACCGACCAGCACATCGGCTGCCGCGGAACTACCACTATGGTTGGATGTCGACCGTTGAGGCAATATCGGTTGCCACACGCGGTGTGCTTCGCCTCTCGCCGGACCCGCCCCTGGCACATCGAAGTGACTGTCACGGCGGAACTGGGAATCGGTGGAATGGAAAAAATCGTCGGTCAATAACTGCTGGAGGGCAGCGTGGTGAGTTTGTTCGTCGGAAGCCGACCGCAAGGCGATACGTGGGAGCGGCACACCAACCGACACGTCGAATGGGCTGGAATCCCAAGCCGCAAAGGGCACCGTACTTGGCATTCCTGGCAAGGACGACGGAATTCCCGCCACCTGAAGTGGGGCAACATCCGTCGCGATCGTCAACTTGCCGTGGGGAGGCTCGGCAAGTAGCGCTGCCATTAAGCTGTTTTGATCGTGGTCGTCATCGTGCCCGGCATCACTTGCGGCGAGTTCCGCCAAATCGTTCTCGGTAAAGTCTCGGCGAGCTGCCCCTGTGCTCAACCTAGTGAACATGGTCGACGCCGAGTCGCTGCTGTGTTCGACACCAACCGCGTGACCGAGTTCGTGCGTGACAATTGTCTGATAATCGTATTGCTGCTGTCCGATTGCAGCCTGATCGGTGCCTGAATACCAATTCCAGCCTTGGATCAGCGTAATGTCTCCCCACGCAGTCGTGCAGCCGAGTACTCCTTGAACTTGGTTGCCGCAGAGGCTGGTTTCGCCGGCGATGATGCGGATGTCAGCCACATCGCTGCTGGCGGCATCTACTTCGACCAGCGTTACGCCATAGGGGCCAAACGTCCGATTGATGGTCGCGATCGCATCGCGGATACGGGACAACTGGGCGGGATCGGTATTGGCACCCTGGTCGAGGATCGATACCCATTGCACGCCAGTATTCAACTGCCCCGCGGTAACAATGGCGGTGGCATCCGTATCGGTAATTCCCGATTCGTTGACCAGTGAGCTGGCCGCATTGCCGCTCATTCGCAGTCGGTCGACAATCAGGGACATTTGCAGTTCACCGTTGCCGCTGAGGCTCAGCTGGGCACTGGGAGCGTAGAGGATTCCTTTCATCCCCGAGGCGTTTCCGCTGAGTGAAATCTGTTTCGTATTGTTGGGGTCCTGGAAAAAGGTGATGCCGGGATAAGGATCCGTGGAAAGTGGTGGAGTCAAGTCGAACGAACCATTGCCGCTGATGGTGATACTTCCGGAACCGGCGTTGTAGAACATCACCCTGTCGCCGGTAATATCGGCATTCCCACTGACCGTCAACCCGCCGCTGGTGATGATGTAAATGCCGGGTGCGAAAGTCAGCTGGCAGTTACCGGAGGCTGTAATCCGAGTGTAGGTGCCTGGACTGGGCGTCTGATGACTGTTACCGCTACAGGTGATAGACGTGGTCGCGGTGTCGGCGATTAGCGGCGGCAGCGCCAACGGATCGCCGACGAGAGTTGCTCCGGTGTGAGGCGCGGGCGAGAGCCAAGCGTTGCCGGTAACTTTGACGTCGCCCACGACGTCGATGCCGCTGGCTGTCAGGTGCGCATTGCCGCTGGCCATGACGGCGGTGGAGGACGATGAGTTGACCGCTACCCGCCCAGAAATATTGATGTTCGCATTGCCCGAAAGGCTGAGTGCTCCACTAACCGTTGAGTTAAGAACGTAGATCGATGAGCCAGGTAGGGTGATGTCCGCCGTCGTCAAGGCTGAGTCGTTGAAGGTGTAATTGCCCGCATCAGTCCCGGTGACGCTGATGCCCGAGACGGTTACCGGCTTGGCGATGCCGACGTGTGGGTTGGCGAAGCTGGCGGAGGTGTAGCTGGTCATCAAGTCGTCGCCGGCGACGTGGTTATCGCTGAGCGTCACTGTCGCCACGGTCGTGGCATCGTAGACCTTGTTCACACCCGTGGCCGAGATAGTCAGGGCTCGGGCAGCAATGCCCGCCGGGGTCGTGGCCGTGGTGTTAACGGTGTAATTACCCGCATGGGCACCGCTGATGCTGAGCCCGGTCGCCGTCACCGTCTTGTCGATGCCCACGTTCTTCGTGTCGAACGTCGCCACCCCACCTGCGTAGTTGACAACATCGCCGTTCAATAGTCCGTCGAGGTTTCGGGCAGTAATGGTGGCGGCTGTGCCGCCGTCGTAGATTTTGTCTACGACGGTGATCGTACCGGTCAACACTATCCGATTGACATGCACAACCGAGCTGTAATCTGTGAAGCCGTCATCTTCGTCAATGATCCGTGCGTAGATCGTGTGGTCACCCGCCGCGAGGTCGGTGAGCTCAAACATGCTGCTCGTGCTACTCTCCTCCGTATACGTCACTCCGCTGAAGCCGTTGGGCGATGTCGCGAAGGCGTAGTGGAACCCTGCCGTCGTGTCCGTGCTGGACGGATCAAATGGACTGACAAAGTTGACCGTTGCGGACTGGCCATAGGTTATCGTCCCCGTGTTGAGCGTGGCGGTTGGTGCCACGTTGTCGACGACGATGTCGAGCGTATCGCTCTGACTGTCGAATCTATCAGAGACCGTGACCGTCACTTGGTATGTGCCGTTGTCGGTGTATAGGTGGCTCAAGGCGATTGTCTTGTCGGTGTTGACCGGGACGGTCTGTGTACCGGATCCATCGCCGTAGTCCACCGTCGCTGTCCAGATATCTGTGTCGACATCGACAAACGAGCCGACTTGCGAGAATATGCCTCCTTCATTGATGAGGCGGTCCGGGCCGGCGTTGACGAACGGTGGGTTGTTCGCGCCAACCTCGATGACGTCAAGATACTGAATCGAGAGTTGCGAACTGGCTTGACTGGCGTCGACAGAATCGCTGCCATCCCCTCCCGAGACGACGTCGCTGCCGAGGTTGTCGCCGACGAATAGGAGCGTATCGTTTCCCTTGCCGCCGAGGAGCGTATCGTCGCCACCGCGGCC
>CAZFLF010000061.1:0-13524 GCA_964519825.1 uncultured Pirellulaceae bacterium
GGAAAAGCCGCGACTGGTCAGCGCAATATTTCCGTCGTCGCGATGGCGACGATATTTAGAAAACCTGCCCGTGGACCAGTTCGCTTTCCACCGCCAGTACCTGGCCAACTGGCTCCAGCGCCGGTGGGATCGCGAGTACTCCGGCGGCCGCCCGGAAAAGACGGTGGCCATGGTGGAAATAATTCGGCAAATGGAAGTGACGCCACCGCCTGGCGAACCGATTCCGGAGCCCGAGCCGGTGGAATTGTGCGTGCGCCACTATTAGCTTCGTTTATTACCCTTGGTCATTGGTCATTGGGATTTGGTCATTCCTTAACCCCTAATCCCACCACCACTGTCCGTCGGCTAGTTTCTCTGCTTTGGTTTTCTGGTGAGCTTCCTTGACGGTCCCCTGTTCATCTTTCAGCAGGTTTCCGACGGTCAGCGCCATGCGAGGATCCATTTGCACTCCACCGCCGATTGGTGTGACCAGGGTGTTTCCTTTGCGATAGCTCGTGACTGCGGACTCGACACGCTTGGGCGCTTTCACTGTCTCGACAGGGAACTGCGATTCGTCGCCGAACGTGGTCATGCTCCAGCCCGCTTTGGCGAAAAAGTCCTGTTGGTGAATAAACGCAGCGGCGACGGCGATATCGATCAGATTTCGCAGCTGAGCGTATACCGGCAGCTCCGCAGCCAGTTCCGGATACTTGGCGGTGAACGTATCGACATATTTCTTGGCCGCGGGATTTTGGGTCTTGGCCTCGACGCGTGTGCCATCGCCCGCGACGAACTCGTTTTCGCCGATGAGCTTGACGCCGTCACCCACTAATTCCATGGCGTTCTGGTCTTCGCTCATGCGGACGCATTCGTAATTCGGCACGAAGTACCAGCGTTGCAATGCGTTTTGCGAGACGGTTCTGGGGTTGGCCAGTTCGACATAGCTGGGGATTTTCGTGCGCGGCCGTTCCAGACCAATTCCAATTAACTTCATCCGATAATCGGCTTCAACCAGCACCTGCGCGAAATGCGTATTCGCCGAGACGCCGGTGATGCTGATCATTTGCAAACCAAGGCTTTCCTTGAGTCCGCGGACGATTCCCTGCTCGGAGATATTCGGATTCACGCGACCGATGCGGCGGAGAAATTCCTGCATGTTCGCGAGACCCTCGCGAGTCGGATCGATCGAGCAAGTAATCACCGTCGAATTCCGGCTTTGCGGACCAAAGGCCCGCAACGCGACCACGAGGTCTTCCAGCAACACGATTGGTCGGCCCGACTCGATTCCCCGCGCACGACCCGTCAAATCATCGGCCCACGGTTCCGCGGGTCCGGCAATCACAATGTCGTTCGTGTCGGGATAAAAGAAGACATACTTCACTCGCGTTAGACCGACGAGGTTGCGCATTTCGTCGGTCGGCTTCTCGCCCGCTGCCAGACGTTCGCGCAGGGCCGCCTCAAGTCGGTTCAGAGACACCTTGCGCAATTCACTCGGTTTCCAGATTGAGGCGTCGTGAGCCTTGCGTGCCGCTTCAATTTTTTGTCGAGTCAACACGCCACTGCGATCGGGGATGGAAAACATTCTCAGCACTCCATCCGCATCCACCGCGATCCCCGCGATGGCCGTCGTGGCGTTTTGGTTCTGCCCACCACCACCACCACCACCCTGATTCTGGGCCTGTCCCCAGACATTGCGTGGGGACGCAGATCCCAAGATCGCGGCGATCAGCCCAATCGAAATGGCGAAACGATGTGGACTCATAACCAATCCTCTCTTCTCAAGTAGCCGGTACGTCCCCACCGGGCGGCTTGTTGATCGAAATCAATGCCGTGGTGGGAACGCATGAATCGGTTGAACGGGACGAGAACATTGCCCCGAATCAGACGCAAGCAATTGTTTTTATATGTGTGAACCGAACTTATTACTCTGGTTGATATTAATTGGCCCAATTCAACGAAGCAAGAAAGTCGTTCGGGGAATCACCTGGAATCCTGTCCAATACCCCAGCCGCTGCCTAACTGGCCACATTGACCAGTTTAACCGGGCAGTTCGTGGAATCACATTCCCGTCTCGCTTACACTTACGGCCCGTTTGAACCCTGAATTCCTGCTGCCGGAGGGGTCTGTGATGCGACGTCATGCTTTGGTTCGTCGAGTTGTCATGGTTTTTGGCTGGTTGCTCTTGTTTGCCTCGGCGTCGATTCCTGACTTCGCTGCCGCCGAGACGATCCGAGTGATGTCGCCCGGTCAGACCCCTAATGACCAGCGTCTTGCACCCCTGAAGGATCTGAATGGTTACTTTCCGTTCTCGCCGGCGAACTCGGTTCAGGACTGGAATCGGCGCGCAGAAAATGTGCGGCGGCAGCTCCTTGTATCCCTTGGGCTATGGCCACTGCCAACCCGTACTCCGCTGAATCCCGTGATACATGGCAAAGTGGAACGGGACGATTACACCGTGGAGCGGGCATATTTTGAGAGCGTCCCAGGGTTCTTTGTCACCGGCAGTTTGTATCGGCCAAAGGGGAAGTCCGGAAGACTTCCGGGGGTACTGTTTCCACATGGCCATTGGGCGAACGGTCGCTTTTATGATGCGGGCGAAGCCGGGGTCAAGAAGGAGATCGAAACGGGAGCGGAAAAGTTCCCGGAGGGAGGGCGTAGCCTGTTGCAGGCGCTGTGCGTCCACCTGGCACGCATGGGCTGCGTCGTGTTCCATTACGACATGCTCGGCTATGCCGACAGCCAACAGATCCCGTTTGGAATTGCCCACGAATTTTCCAAGCAACGGCCAGACCTGATCGGCACCGAAAATTGGGGGTTGTTCAGCCCGCAAGCCGAATCGCACTTCCAGTCGATCATGGGCCTGCAGACGTGGAACTCGATCCGCGCGATTGACTTTGTGTCGAGTCTTCCGGACGTCGATCCGGATCGAATCGGGGTCACCGGCGCCAGCGGCGGCGGTACGCAAACATTCTTATTGGGTGCGGTAGATCCGCGTCCTCAAGTGGCGTTTCCCGCAGTGATGGTCTCGACCGCTATGCAAGGTGGGTGCACCTGTGAAAACGCTTGCAATTTGCGCATCGATACCGGTAACGTCGAATTTGCCGCTCTGTTCGGACCGAAGCCGATCGCGATGTCCGCCGCCAACGACTGGACGAAGGACATGGCCACCAAGGGTTTCCCAGAACTGCAGCAGCACTTCCGACTCCTCGGCGTGCCAGACAACGTGTTCCTCATCTCGCGAACCGAGTTTGGGCACAACTACAACGCGGTCAGCCGTCAGGCCATGTATCGCTGGTTTCAGAAGCATCTCGGCATTGGCGACGGCGAGCCGGCCGCCGAACGCGACTACCGCCGGCTGTCCCAAGCCGAAATGACGGTCTGGGACGCCGCACACCCGCAACCCGCCGATGGACCCGAGTTCGAACGTCGGCTATTGCGGTGGTGCAAAGATGACGCTGATAAGCAGCTGGCCGCCGCGGCACCCAAGAACGCCGAATCATTCCGCCAGTATCAGTCGCTGGTTGGCCCCGCGCTCGAGGTCGTCATCGGCCGTGGATTACCCGACGCAAAAGACCTGGAATACGATCAAAAGCTCAAGGAAGATCGCGGCGACTATTTGTTGATGGCGGGGCTACTACGCAATAAGCCGCGCGGTGAAGAGTTGCCGGTCGCGTTCTTCTTTCCTAAAAAATGGAATGGCGAGGCGGTCATCTGGTTGCATCCCGACGGCAAAGCGGGTTTGTGTGACGGAAACGAACCGCGCGCCGCGATTAAGCAACTGATCGCCGCTGGCAAGTCGGTCATCGGCGTCGATCTGATTTACCAAGGTGAGTTCCTCAAAGATGGAAATCCGTTGGAAAAAGCCCGCAAGGTCGGGGAAAATCGTGAAGCCGCGGCGTACACATTTGGCTACAACCCGACAGCGTTTGCCCAACGAGTCCACGATGTGCTAACCGTGACGTCGTTTGTGAAGCACCACGAGCGGTCTCCCAAGAGTATTTCGTTAGTCGGACTCGAAGGAACCGCCGGAGCTTGGGCGGCAGCAGCTCGAGCTCAGGCTCGTGACGTGATCGACCGCGCGGTGATTGACACGGCTGGATTCCGCTTCCTCAAAGTCAACGATATCTATTCACTGGACCTCCTGCCAGGCGGCGCGAAGTACGGCGACTTGCCGGGCATGTTAAGCGTCGCCGCGCCCGGTGCAACGTGGTTGGCGGGGGAAGATGACGCAACGGTCAGCGCGATCAAGTCAACCTATGCGGCGGCCGGACATCCCGACCGGCTGACCGTTCAGTCGGGCACCGGTGAGTCGGTCCGTCAGTCCGCGCTGACGTGGCTCTGTAAATAGATATATTCCTGCCCGTCATTTTCCTGCCGTTATTCGCATTCCGCCCAGTTCGCGCCGACCTTGAAGTCGACGTTGAGCGGCACGGCGAGCTTTCCAGCGCCCGACATCTCTTCGATGACCAGCGTGGTAAGTGTGTCACGTTCTTCCGGAGGGACTTCGAACACGAGTTCGTCGTGGATCTGCAGCAGCATTCGGGCACGTAGTTGCTCACGTTGCAGCCGCCGATGCACATGGATCATGGCCCGCTTGATCAAGTCCGCCGCGGAGCCTTGAATCACGGTGTTGATTGCGATTCGCTCCGGCAGCGTACGCTGATGCGGATCGCGAACCTGGCTCAGATCTCGCACTCCTTGTACCCGCCGTCGCCGGCCGAGAATCGTTTCCACGAAGCCGCGCTTGCGGCAATCTTCCAGCGTCCGCTGAATGAACGCCGCGACGCCGGAATAGCGAGTGAAGTAGGTGTTGATGAACGTGGCGGCAACGTCCTGTTCGATATCGAGCGCCTTCGCCAAACCGAAGGGACTCTGGCCGTAAATCACACCAAAGTTGACTGCCTTGGCGCTGCGGCGCATCTCACGCGTCACGGCATCGAGCGGCACGCCGTACACTTCGGCGGCAACTTGTGTGTGGATGTCGCGGTCCTCGTGGAATGCCCGCTGCATGGCCTCGTCACCGGAATAGTGGGCGAGCACGCGCAACTCGATCTGCGAGTAATCGGCGGCGAGCAGCAGCCAACCGGGTTCGCCGGGCAAAAACGCGGAGCGGATTTCACGCCCTTCCTCGGTGCGAATGGGAATGTTCTGGAGATTCGGGTCGGTCGAACTGAGCCTGCCAGTCGCCGCCACGTCCTGCTTGAACGACGTGTGTACCCGACCGGTGCGTGGATGGACCAACTGCGGCAGCGCATCGACGTACGTGCTCTTCAGCTTCGCGTTCTGCCGATAATCGATAATCTTGGCCGGCAGCGGATGGAGCTTGGCCAGATCGCCCAACACGTCAGCATCGGTACTCGGACCCGTTTTCGTTTTCCTTTGCACCGGAAGTTTGAGCTGCTCGAACAGAATCTTGGCGAGTTGCTTCGGAGAATCGATGTTGAACTCTCCGCCGGCGAGGTGGTAGATCTCGACCTGGAGCTGTGCTAACCGATCGCCGAACCGTCGGCTCATGTCGGCCAGTCGCGCGACATCGACCCGAATCCCGTTGAACTCCATTTCGGCGAGCACGTCGATCAGCGGCATTTCGAGTTCGCGGAACAGGGTGTCGAGTCCTTCATCCGCCAACCGCTGCTCCAGGATGCTGGTCAGTCGCAGCGGCACGTCTGCGTCTTCGGCGGCGTATTGCGTGATCAGCGGCACCGGCACTTCACTCATCAGCCGTTGGTTTTTTCCGCTTCCAATCAACTCTTGGATCTTGATGGTGGTGTGGTTGAGATGTCGCTTGGCCAGATCATCCAGGTTGTGAATCCGCTCGCCCGGATCGAGCAAATAATCGGCGACCATGGTATCGAACGCGATACCGCGCACCTCGATGCCGACATTTCGGAGCACGATGACGTCGTACTTGATGTTTTGGCCGATTTTCTCGACAGCGGCGTCCTCCAGCAGCGGCTTGAGGATGCTGACGACATCCCCTTCGGCTAATTGTGGCTCACCTTGTGGAGCCCGCACCGGCACATAGAACGCTCGGCCCGGTTCCCAGGCGAACGACAGACCGACCAATTCGGCCCCGCGTGGCGAAGTGGACGTCGTTTCTGTGTCGAACGAAATGCGACGTGCCCCGCGCATCTCCGCGGCGAGCTGCCGCAAATGATCGAGTGACGTCACGGTCTGATAATCGGATTGCCAGGTCGCCGGCGCGTCGATCACGCACATTCGCGAAATCCGTTCGGCCAACTGCCGGAATCCGAAACCGCGACACAACTCCAGTGCCGCGTCGCGGCTCACTCCGCCGACTCGGCCAGCTTGCCAATCGATGTTGACTGGTGCGTCATCGACTAGTCGCACCAATTGGCGACTGAGCAGCGCCTGTTCGCGGAAGTTCTTCAGGTTCTCGCGCCGTTTGTCCCCTGCGACTTCATCGACGTGCTCGAAAAGGTTTTCGAGCGTCCCGTATTGGCGTAGCAACTCGCTGGCGATCTTCGGACCGATGAGTGGCACTCCCGGAACATTGTCGACCGCGTCACCGACGAGCGATTGAAAATCGACGACCTGCTCCGGCCGCACGCCCCATTCCCGCTCCAATGCCGCGGCGTCAAACAGTTCGTTCTTGCGAATGTTGAGGACCTTGATCCGATCGGTAATGAGTTGGCGGCAGTCCTTGTCGCCGGTCACCACGACGCAGGTCCCGCCGAGTAATTCGGTGCGCCGAGCGAGTGTCGCCAGAATATCGTCCGCTTCGTAGTTCGGGCACAACAGTGTCGGTACGCCCAGCGCCGTCAGCAGGCGCTGAATTTCCTCTATCTGCGGATACAGATCGGCTGGCATCTCGACGCGATTGGCTTTGTACTTTTCGTACAATTCGTTCCGGAAGGTGCCGCCATGCGTATCGAACGCGCAAAAGAGGAAGTCGGGACGCTTGTTCTCGATGATATCCAGGACGTCGCGAATAAAACCGTGGATCGCGCCCACCGGTTGGCCAGTCGGGCTGGTCATTTCCGGCATCGCATGGAATACCTGATAGATCAGCGAATGCGAGTCGATCACGTAGACCGTCTTGTCGGCGAGAGTAAGTGATTCCTCGGGGGGCGTAGTCCCGCTGTCCTCACCCACGACCGCGGAATCGGTGTCGTTACATCGCACTTCCTCGGATGGCATGACAGACGTCACGGAGCCGTCCATCGCAATTTCCGGCGGGTCGCAAAGTCTCGATTCGGTTGAGCTTGTGACATCCGGAACAGGCGTGGGAGGATTGTTAGGCGAAGGATTGGTCGCCGAATCAGGACGATCCCGTTCAAAACCGGCCAACATTTTCTGACGTGGTGAATCGCTCATGCAGGACCGCGGACGCACGGGAAAGGGTGGGCAAAAATCGAGCGACCATTAGAACCGTGGTCGGTGGAGTGTCAAGGAAACGCAAGGTCGTTGCGACCAGACCCTCGAATCGCCATAGTGCGGGCGCACAGAGCGAGCTGCCGACGGGGGATTCTCCAGCCAGGATACAGGGACGACACGATGTTGACGCCCGCCGAAGAAATGGGCCTAAGTGGTATGAACCTGACCACGCGCGTGCGTCAGGCGTTCTTCACGCAGGATCAGTCGACTTTGACGCGGCTGCTGGAACAGGTACGCGAAGAATCGACGCGGCGGCATGTCGTCTATATGCGCGATGGCGCGAGCGAGATAATCCGGCTGCTTCCCTGTCCAGTGACGGCGCTGCCGGATCAGATCGCGTACCTGCATTTTGTTTCTCTGACGATCCAAAACGCGCTCAAGCGGCTGCCGGAGATGTATATGCAAGACTTTGCCGTGCGCGAAGTCTTGCGAATCACGCCCCCCGAAGAACAGTGGTTGTGGGAGTGTTGGGGACCCAGTCATCAGGACAACAACCCGGTTTTCGGCCGGCTGGACGCCGTCGTCGATTTCAGCAGCCCGATGTGGAAGGAGACGTTGCGGTTCATGGAACCGAACATGAGCGGCATCGGCGGGTTGCATCTGGTGCCGATGAGCGAGCGAATCGTCGCTGAACTGGTCTTTCCCATGCTCCAGCAACGAGATGCGCAGTTGAAACTGGAAACCGCACCCGACATCCGGGAACTGCTCATGCAGGAGGTGCTCGATCACCTCGACTCGATCGGACGACGCGGCAAAATGAATCTGTGTTTTCTAGAACCTAAATACGCGATCAGCGGTATCGATGAACAAGAGGACGTCGCGCGCTTCTTTCACGACCGGTACGGCTTGAAAGTAATGCATGCCGATCCCTCCGAGCTGGAAATCGCGGACGGAGAAGTTGTTTACCAAGGAGATCGCGTCGACATTGCCTACCGAGATTACTCCGTGCTCGATCTCGTCAACCTGCAACAGCGCGGAGTCAACGTCGAGCCGGTTCGACTGCTGTTGCGGCAGAACCGCATGGTCTCGTCCATCGCCGCGGAATTGGATCAGAAGGCATGTTGGGAGATTCTGACCGATCCGCAATTCTCGCGGAAGTTATTCAGTCCTGAAGAGCGTCAGATCTTTCGCCGGCACATTCTCTGGACGCGCGTGCTGGCCGATCGCGCGACACGACTGCCAGACGGTCAGACCGATTCGCTCCTCGACTTTGTCCGACATGACCGCGAGACGCTCGTGATCAAACCTAATCGAGCGTATGGCGGCGAAGGAGTATTGATCGGGTTGGCCGCCAGCGAACAAGAATGGGAAGCGGCGATTGAACGGGCACTGCGCCCTGGCGAGCGGTGGGTCGTGCAGCAATTGGCCAACATTCCTGTGAACGAGTTTCCCGTGATCGGCGACGACGGATCAGTCCGCTCGGAGCCGTTCTACACAGTGATGGGCTTCGCGCCGAGCAAATACGGATTGGCCATGATGGGCCGCGCTTCACAGAAGCAAGTCGTCAACGTCGCCCAACGCGGCGGCATATGCATCGTCGCCATCGGTCACCCTCCCGGAAGACTCGTAGGACCCGACCGGTTGTGGTGAAGAATTTGATTTGAGATTCGAGAAGTTTTAACTCGCTCGGTACGGAGTACGGAGTACGGGATACTGAGTACGGAGAAAGTGGTAGGTACTGACACCTGCCCGCTACTCGGCACGGGTACTGGATACTCGGTACTGGATATTCTGTACTGGATACCCCGTACCCCGTACCCCGTACCCCGTACTGCTTGGAGCCACGATCATGGATTGCTATCTGTCAGCCTACTGGGCGCGCAAGATCGATGAGCGGGCGATCAATGAGTACGGAATGAGCGGGCTGGTGCTGATGGAAAACGCTGGGCGCGGTTGTGCGGACTTGTTAGAGCGGCTGGTCATCAAGGGACCGGTCGTAATCTGTTGCGGTAAGGGGAATAACGCCGGCGACGGTTTTGTGATTGCACGACACCTCGAGCTGCGCGGGCATCCAGTCCAAGTGCTGCTATGGTGTGAGCCGGAACAATTGCGTGGCGATGCGGCATTCAACTACGAGATCCTGCGTCTGGCGGAAACGCCGTTGATCGCTTGCCCGGGGCGAGTGGACGCCACTTGGATCAAGCAACAACTGAACGGCGCGGATTGGATTGTCGACGCATTACTGGGAACCGGCACGACCGGCGCGCCACGTCCGCCGTTCGGCGCGGTCATCGAGATTCTCAATCAGTCTCCTGCGAAGAGATTGGCCGTGGATTTGCCCAGCGGGCTCGATTGCGACAGCGGTCAGCCTTCGGCTCGGACCATTCGGGCCGACCATACCGCCACGTTTGTCGCGCCGAAGTCCGGTTTTCGCGCTCCCCAGGCACGGCCATACCTCGGAATCGTGCACGTACTGGACATCGGTGCTCCACGCAAACTCGTTCAGGAAATCATGACACGTTGCCGGGACTCGTCGAGCGGCGGCGATTCGGTGTCATAGAATTGTTGTTCGCGATATAATTGCCCCGACCGATCAACATGCCCTGACCAGCCCGCCCCGAGACCGCCGCACAATGTTTCGTCGTAGCCGAGCCCGAGAAGTCGTCCTTCAAGTCCTTTACGAAGACGACCTGAATCCGAACCGCAACATGGCTGTGTCGGAGGAATTCCTGCGCGGGCGGCTGAATAACGATTCCGACCTGATTGCGTTTGCTAATGGAGTCCTGAGCGGCGTGCGACGAAACCGCGATGAGATCGATGCACTCTTGGCAGAGCGGGCGGCGAACTGGCGGCTGGAACGCATGGCGGTCACCGACCGGAATATCCTGCGGTTGGCCGCTTTTGAGATGCTCTATACCGACACTCCCGACCGCGTCGTGATCAACGAAGCGGTCGAATTGGCCAAACGCTTTGGGGCCAAACAATCCTCCCAGTTCGTCAACGGCATCCTCGACCGGCTCTTTCGTGACCGCGGCGAAATGCGCACGGATTCGTCCTGATCCTGGTTGCTTCCTGTCCCCATCGTCCTACCCCCATCGTCCTGCCCCCATCGTCCTGCCCCCTTTCTTTCATCTTTCACCGACACCGGCGCTAAGGGGTATTATCCTTACCCTCTTTCACATCGACCAACCCCACATCGATGTATTGCCCGCCGCCGGTTTGATGGCAATGGACGGCCAGAGTGTGCCGACCAGGTTCAATGGATTTGCCCACCGCAGCAGCCAGCGGAATGACGACGTATTCCGTGGTGTAACCCGTGGTCTTGGCAAGCGATTTTCCGTCGAGATATATCTCGGCGTCTTCGTCGTAATGCATGAGCAAGTTGAGCTCGGAGTAATCGCCCGATGGGATCTCGATCTCTCGACGCAGCCAAATATCGGGCGTCTTCCACGAGGTCCGCACGGCCGACCCGGGGGTAGACGGTTCGCCAAAGCCGCCGGGACCCCGTTTCCAACTGGAGTCGTCGAAGTCGGCTCGCTCCCAGCCGTCTGCCGGCTTGTCGGTTGTGAAACGCCATTCGATCGCTTTTTCGCGCGCGGTCGGCACGACGGTCGTAACTTGTGGGGGCGGCAGATACAGCTTGCGATGAGCTTCCATCACCCGGTCCTCGTCCAGCTTCACCAGCGCGCGATCATAGGTCATGATTCCATTGACCTCGATCTCCACGTCGGTGGTCTGCGTGTAGACCGCGGCCGAGAGCCCTTGGCCGACCAGCAGGCGCAAGCGGCTCATGAGCTGGGCATAACTGTCGTTGAGCGCTTCGCGTGTGGTGAACGACCGGTAGCCCCAGTTGTCTTTGCCTTGCCACGTATGACCCTCCAGCGGCAAACCGAGTCCCCCGAACTCACCGAGCACCGCAGCGCGCTCGCGCGACAACGGGGGAATGCCGGGGCCGGGGTAAACGTGAATGTCATGCACGTCGCCGACTCCGCGATCGGTCCAACCGCTGGCGCTATTGACCAGCCGTGTCGGATCGAGCTTCCGCGTGAACTCCACGATCCGCGCGGTGTCGAACTGCCCCCAACCTTCATTGAACGGCACCCACATCACGATACAGGGAAAATGGCCGAAGTCGCGGATGATCTCGGACCATTCGGTTTCGAATTGCTGAGTGGATTCTGGGGTCCGGCGAGCATCCGGATCGCGTGCGCCGATGTATTTGTCACCGGATGGCATGTCCTGCCAGACGAGCAGACCGAGCTTGTCGCAGTGATAGTACCAGCGAGCCGGTTCGACCTTCACGTGCTTGCGGACCATATTGAATCCGAGCTTCTTCGTGACCTCCAGGTCGTACCGCAAGGCCTCGTCGGACGGGGCGGTGTAGAGCCCGTCTGGCCAGAAGCCTTGGTCCAGCGGACCGTACTGGAACACGAATTGATTGTTCAGCATGATTCGGGTCACGCCAGCCGCGTCTTGTCCGAGGCTAATTTTGCGCAGTGCGAAGTAGCTCGTGACCGAGTCGACAACCTTATCGCCGTCCAACAGTTCGAGTTTGAAATCGTAGAGTTGCGGTGATGCAGGAGACCACAGCTTGTAGTCAGCACGCGCCGACCGATGCTGAAATGCGTCTGCGGCCGCGGCGTGCGAAGCCACTGTTTTTTCACCGTCCAGAATCGTCAACCGCAAGCGATGTTTCGCCGCATTGGCGGACGCGACGGCGAATGTAACAGCCTTCGTGTCCACGTCGGTTTCGATATGGATGCTCTTGATCGAACTTGGCGGGACAGGTTCCAACCATACGGTTTGCCAGATTCCGGTCGTGGGTGTGTACCAGATGCCGTGCGGGCGGTTGATCTGTTTGCCACGTGGTTGAGTTCCCGTGTCAATCGGATCCCACACTCTGACGACCAGCTCCTGTTCCCCCTCGGCTTTCAACGCGTCGGTCACATCGAACGAAAACGGATCGTATCCCCCACGGTGTTCGCCCAGTTGCTTCCCGTTGACCCACACGATCGCGTGCCAGTCAACCGCTCCGAAATGCAACCACACGCGTTGGCCCGACCAATCTTGTGGGATCGAGAATTTGCGTCGATACCACAATTGGTTGTTTTCGCCGACGCTTTTCTTGACTCCGGACAGAGTCGACTCGATTGGGAACGGAACGAGGATCTGGCCGTCGAACTGATCCACCGCGGGCTGCTTTGCGTCACGAGGTCGGACCGCGTATTGCCAGGGCCCGTTGAGATTCTGCCATCGATCGCGCACGAATTGCGGACGCGGGTATTCTGGATGCGGTTTATCGGAGGTTACCGATTTTGTCCAACGCGTGGTGAGCGATTGTGCAGAAGCCAGTGCGGTGAAGCCAACGGTCAGCATCAACACAGCGCAGAAAATGTGACGAACCACAAAGTACCTCGGAAATGGAATTGGATAGAAACTGCCTGGCCAAGCATTCTACTACCTCAAATCGTACCGGCGAGCCGGCAGATGGGATTGGCCCCGTCGTGAACCGTAGCCGTCACGCTCCGTCGTGACGAAGCTTGAATCGCAGAATGAATCCACTGTGACGCACATGCGTCCTTCGCGAATCAGCGTCCAACTAGCTGCTGAGCTACGTCACGGCGGAGCGTGACGGCTAGTGCGCCTGTGAAGGCGTTTGACCAGGAGGGTGGAAGTCCCTCTCAGGCTATCGTTACCGGCCTGTAGTCGACAGTGGTGACTGCGTTTCCGTGAGGAAAGGTGGAGAGCAACCTGAGACGAACGACCAGTCCGTAACGTAAGTGAACTCGATTCGGCCAAGCCTGTCGGGGAGGCTGCTGGCAATGCATGAACCCTTGACCGTGCGACGGCGATCCTACCGACCTTCGAGGTCTGCCCGGAGGATAGACACGGCAAGCCACGGCGCTGAAGTAACGTGACAAAGCGACTGTGGCGAAATGGCTATACGGTGGTTGGAGACGGAATGGTCGGAAGATCAAACGAGAAAAGCAGGGAGAACTGTCGGGCACAGGACGTGGACGACGAACCGTCAACAAGAGCAGAGCGGGCCACTGCTGAAACAATGACCCAGGCCCATCGGCGCAATATCGCAGCCGACAGGGAGCGAAATCGGCGATATCGGTAACGTCGGATGAAGCGGCTCGACAGAAGTCAGAGCTCTCGTAGTAGCGATGAAGACGTGCAGCAAAACGCGGTGGAGCCAAGGAG